>CAZFET010000005.1:0-7214 GCA_964517545.1 uncultured Burkholderiaceae bacterium | reverse complement strand
GGCCGCGGCCGGTGCGGCCGGGGCCAGCGTGGTGATGGTCGCGCGCGACGGCGAACTGGTCCCGGTGACCATGACGCGCAGCCCCGAGCCGGCCGCCGGCCTGCGCGTGATGTCGGCCTCGACCGCGCGCGCGGTGCGCGAGATGCTGCAGATGGCCGCCGGCGACGGCGGCACCGCGCCGAAGGCGCAGGCGCTCGGCTACTCGGTCGGCGGCAAGACCGGCACCGCGCTCAAGCAGGAAGGCAAGGGCTACGCCGACCGCAAGTACCGCGCGTGGTTCGTCGGCATGGCGCCGATCCGCGAGCCGCGCATCGTGGTGGCGGTGATGGTCGACGAGCCGTCCGGCGGGCGCTACTACGGTGGCGACGTGGCCGCGCCGGTGTTCAGCCGCCTCGTGCAGGAGACCTTGCGCACCCTGGGCGTGCCGCCCGACCTCGACGTCACGCCGCACATCGTGGCCAAGGGCGAGCCGCAGGCCGTGGAGGAGAGCTTCTGATGGCGCTCACGCAGCTGCGTTCGCCCGAAGCCGCCGCGCGCTGGCTGAAGGAGTGGACCACCGGCGCGCTGCGCAGCGACAGCCGCGCGGTGCGCCGCGGCGACGCCTTCGTCGCCTGGCCCGGCTACGCGACCGACGGCCGGCGCTACGTGCCGTCCGCGCTCGAAGCCGGCGCCGCGACCTGCCTGGTCGAGGCCGAGGGTGTCGAGGCGTTCGGCTTCCAGGACGCGCGCATCGGCGCGCTGCCCGGCCTCAAGGCCGCAGCCGGCGTGATCGCCGACCTGTGGTTCGATCGGCCGAGCGCCGCGCTCGACGTGGTGGCGGTCACCGGCACCAACGGCAAGACCTCGACCACGTGGTGGACGGCGCAGGCGCTCGGTGCGCTCGGCCGTCGCTGCGGCGTGGTGGGCACGCTCGGGATCGGTGAGCCGCCCTCCGGCACGGCGGGGGGCGATCCGCCGCAACGCGCTGCCGCGGACGGCGCGCGCTGGCGCGTCGAGCACACCGGCCTCACCACGCCCGACCCCGTGCGGCTGCACGGCGCGCTGCGCGCCATGGCCGATGCGCGCTTCGCGGCGTGTGCGATGGAGGCGTCGTCGATCGGCATCGTCGAGCAGCGCCTCGCCGGCCTCGCGATCGCGGTGGCGGTGTTCACCAACTTCACGCGCGACCACCTCGACTACCACGGCACGATGGAGGCGTACTGGGACGCCAAGGCGCGTCTGTTCGCGTGGCCGGGCCTGCGCGCCGCGGTAGTCAACGTCGACGATGCGAAGGGCCGCGAGCTGGTGCGCTCGCTGCTCGGCGACGCGCCCGACATCTGGACCTTCTCGGTGGGCGGCGAGGCCCGGCTGTCGGCGCAGGCGCTGCGCTACGAAGCCGGCGGCCTCGCGTTCGAGGTGCACGAAGGCGGCGTCGCGGCGCCGGTGCGCACGGCGCTGATCGGCGACTTCAACGCCTCGAACCTGCTGGCCGTCGTCGGCGCGCTGCGCGCGCTCGGCGTGCCGCTGGCCGACGCGGCGGCCGCATGCGCGGCGCTCGCGCCGGTGCCCGGGCGCATGCAGCGCGTGGGCGACGGCGCGCCGGAAGTGGTGGTCGACTACGCGCACACGCCCGACGCGCTCGAGAAGGCGCTCGCTGCGCTGCGTCCGCTGGCCGTCTCGCGCGGCGGCGCGCTGTGGTGCGTGTTCGGCTGCGGCGGCAATCGCGACGCGACCAAGCGCCCGCTGATGGGCGGCATCGCCGCGCGCGACGCCGACCGCGTGGTGGTCACCAGCGACAACCCGCGCCACGAGTCGCCGCAGGCCATCCTCGCCGACATCGCGGCGGGCATCCCCGAACTGCAGCACGTCGACGTGATCGCGGACCGCCGCGAGGCGATCGCGCGCGCGGTGCTCGCGGCCGACCGCCGCGACGTCGTGCTGCTGGCCGGCAAGGGCCACGAGGACTACCAGGAGATCGCCGGCGTGAAGCAGCCGTTCTCCGACGTGGTCGAGGCCGAGCGCGCGCTGCGCCGCCGGCTGGAGCAGGGGGCCACGCGATGATGATGACCCTGGCCCAGGCGCACGCGCTGCTGCCCGGCTCGACCCTGCTGGGCGACGGCACGCTGCCCCTCGCACGCGTGCACACCGACACGCGCAGCCTGCAGCCCGGCGACCTGTTCGTCGCGCTCGTGGGCGAGCGCTTCGACGCGCACGACTTCCTCGCCGACGCGCGCCGCGCCGGCGCCGCGGCCGCGGTCGCCGCGCGCGGTCTGGCCGAGGCCGGGTTGCCGGGGCTGCTGGTGCCGGACACGCTGGCCGCGCTGCAGACGATGGCGCACGCCTGGCGCGCGCGCCTGCACCTGCCGCTGGTCGTGGTGACCGGCAGCAACGGCAAGACCACGGTCACGCAGATGATCGCGGCCATCCTGCGTGCCTGGCATCCCGACGGCTGGCTCGCCACCGCCGGCAACCTGAACAACCACATCGGCGTGCCGCTGACCTTGCTGCGCCTGCGGCAGGACGACGAGTGCTGGCACTGCGCGGCCGTGGTCGAGCTCGGCATGAACCATCCGGGCGAGATCGCCGGTCTCGCGCGGATGGCCGCGCCGACCGTGGCGCTCGTGAACAACGCGCAGCGCGAGCACCAGGAGTTCATGGCCAGCGTCGAGGCCGTGGCGCGCGAGAACGGCGCTGCCATCGAAGCGCTCGGACCGGCGGGCACCGCCGTGTTCCCGGCCGACGACGCGCACGCGCCGCTGTGGCGCGGCCTCGCCGGTGCGCGGCCGGTGCTCGGCTTCGCGATCGGCGCGCGCGGCGTGGCCGACGTCAGCGGCCAGGCCGTGTGGCAGCCGGCCGGCGCGCACTGGGCGCTCGAGCTGCACACGCCGGCCGGCGACGCACCGGTGGTGCTGCGCGCGGCCGGCCTGCACAACGTGAAGAACGCGCTCGCGGCGGCGGCCTGCGCGCTCGCGGCCGGCGCGCCGCTGGCTGCCATCCGCGCCGGGCTCGAGGCCTTCGAGCCGGTCGAGGGCCGCTCGCGCGTGCTGGCCCTGGCCGGCGGCGCGACCCTGGTGGACGACAGCTACAACGCCAACCCCGACTCGGTGCGCGCGGCCATCGACCTGCTCGCGTCGCTGCCCGGCGCGCGCTGGCTGGTGCTGGGCGACATGGGCGAGGTCGGCGAGCGCGGCCCCGAGTTCCACGCCGAGGTCGGCGCCTACGCGCGCGAGCGCGGCCTCGACGCGCTGTGGTGCGTGGGCCCGCTGTGCGCGCACGCCGCGGCCGCGTACGGCGCGGCGGCGCGTCACTTCGCCGACGTGCCGGCGCTGGTCGGCGCGCTGGCCGGCGCGCCGACGCACCGCACGGTGCTGGTGAAGGGCTCGCGCTTCATGCGGATGGAACGGGTGGTCGACGCCCTGCAGGCCGCGCGCGCCGGCGACGGAGGCTCCCATGCTGCTTAGCCTCGCCGCCTGGCTGCAGTCGGCGTACCCCGAGCAGCTCGGCTTCCTGCGCGTGTTCCAGTACCTCACCTTCCGCGCCGTGCTGGCCGCGATGACGGCGCTGCTGATCGGGCTGGCGTTCGGCCCGTGGGTGATCCGCCGCCTGACCGAGCTGAAGATCGGCCAGCCGATCCGCGAGTACGGCGTGCAGGCGCACATCGCCAAGAGCGGCACGCCGACGATGGGCGGCGTGCTGATCCTCATCGGCATCGGCGTGTCGACCCTGCTGTGGTTCGACTGGAGCAACCGCTTCGTCTGGATCGTGATGCTGGTGACGGTGGGCTTCGGCACCATCGGCTGGGTCGACGACTGGCGCAAGGTGGTGCAGAAGAACCCCGAGGGCATGCCCTCGCGCGAGAAGTACTTCTGGCAGTCGGTGATCGGCCTGCTGGCCGCGTTCTACCTCGCCTTCGCGGTGTCGGAGAGCTCGAACCTGCGCGTGTTCGAGCTGTTCATGCGCTGGGTGCAGAGCGGCTTCTCGAACCCGCTGCCGCCCAACGCCGACCTGCTCGTGCCGTTCTTCAAGACGGTGAGCTACCCGCTTGGCGTGTACGGCTTCATCGCGCTGACCTATCTCGTGATCGTGGGTTCGAGCAACGCGGTGAACCTGACCGACGGACTCGACGGGCTGGCGATCATGCCGGTGGTGATGGTGGGCTCCGCGCTCGGCGTGTTCGCCTACGTCACCGGCAACGCGCAGTTCAGCCGCTACCTGCTGCTGCCGTACATCCCCGGCACCGGCGAGCTGCTCGTCTTCTGCGCCGCGATGGCCGGCGCCGGCCTCGCCTTCCTGTGGTTCAACACCTATCCCGCGCAGGTGTTCATGGGCGACGTCGGCGCGCTCGCGCTCGGCGGGGCGCTCGGCACCATCGCCGTCATCGTGCGCCAGGAGATCGTGCTCGCGATCATGGGCGGCATCTTCGTGGTCGAGGCGCTGTCGGTGATGGCGCAGGTGGCCTACTTCAAGTGGACCAAGCGCCGCTACGGCGAGGGCCGGCGCATCCTGCTGATGGCGCCGCTGCACCACCACTTCGAGAAGAAGGGCTGGACCGAGACGCAGGTGGTCGTGCGCTTCTGGATCATCACCATGCTGCTGTGCCTGATCGGGCTGGCCAGCCTGAAGCTGAGGTGAACGCGTGAAGCACCTCGCCGGCCTTCCCGTCCTCGTGCTCGGCCTCGGAGAGTCGGGGCTCGCGATGGCGCGCTGGTGCGTGCGCCACGGCGCCTCGGTCCGCGTCTGGGACTCGCGCGAGCAGCCGCCCGGCCGCGACGCGCTGCCCGACGGCGTCGCGTTCTTCAGCGGCCCGCTCGACGCGACCGCAGTGGCCGACGCAAAGCTCGTGCTCAAGAGCCCCGGCCTCGCGCCGCACGACCCGCGCATCGCGTCCGTGCTCGAGGCGGCCGCGCAGGCCGGCATTCCGCTGCAAGGCGAGCTCGACCTGTTCGCCGCCGCGCTGGCCGACCTGCGCGAGCAGCGCGACCACGCGCCGAAGATCGTCGCCATCACCGGCACCAACGGCAAGACCACGACCACCGCGCTGGCCGGCCTGCTGATCGAGCGCGCCGGCCATCGCGTCGCCGTGGCCGGCAACATCGGGCCGACCTTGCTCGGTACGCTGGCCGACGCGCTCGACGCGGACGCGCTGCCCGACGTGTGGGTGATCGAGCTGTCGAGCTTCCAGCTGCACGACCTGCACGGCGCGCATCCGTTCGAGCCCGACGCGGCCGCGGTGCTCAACGTGAGCGAGGACCACCTCGACTGGCACGGCTCGATGGACGCCTACGCCGCCGCCAAGGCGCGCATCTTCGGCACGCGCGCGGTGATGGTGATCAACCGCGACGACCCGCGCGTGGCGGCGATGGTGCCGGCCGGGCCGGCCGCGCTCGCGCCGGGCGCGCCGAAGCCGCGTGCGCGCGGACCGAAGCCGCTGCCGCGCAAGGTGCTGCGCTTCGGCCTCGGCGCACCCGAGCGGCCGGGCGACTTCGGCCTCGTGGTCGAGGCCGGCATGGCGTGGCTCGTGCGCGCGATGCCCGACGAGCACGAAGGCCGCCGCGGCGAGGCGTCCGACGAGCTGCACCTGCAGCGCCTCATGCCCGCCGACGCGCTGCGCATCCGCGGCCGCCACAACGCCGCCAATGCGCTGGCCGCGCTGGCCCTGGCCAGCGCGATCGGCTGTCCGCTCGCGCCCATGCTGCACGGGCTGCGCGAGTACCGCGGCGAGCCGCATCGCGTGGCCTTCGTGGCCGAGCTCGACGGCGTGGAGGCGTTCGACGACAGCAAGGGCACCAACGTCGGCGCCACCGTGGCCGCGCTCGAAGGACTGGGCGCCGACAAGGCGCCAGGCCGGCTGGTGGTGATCCTCGGCGGCGACGGCAAGGGGCAGGACTTCGCGCCGCTGGCCGCGCCGGTGCAGCGCTTCGCGCGCGCCGTGGCCACCCTCGGCCGCGATGCGCCGGCGGTCGAGGCGGCGCTGGCCGCCAGCGGCGTGCCGCTGCAGCGCCACGACACGCTCGAGGCGGCCACGCGCTGGTGCTTCGCGCAGGCCGAGCCGGGTGACGCCGTGCTGCTGTCGCCGGCCTGCGCCAGCCTCGACATGTTCCGCCACTATGGCCATCGCGCGCAGGTGTTCGTCGACACGGTCCGCGCGCTCGTGGCCGAACGCGGAGGGCTCGCATGATCGGCGCGCTGCGCGAACGGCTGAGCGGCTGGGCCGGCGCGGCGAGCGTGTTCGACGCGCTGCGCGCGCGTCGCCGCGGCGAGCCCGAGGTGCCGGTGCGCGACTGGGTGCGCGTCGGCGCCGGCCGGCCCGCGCGCGTGCTCGGCTTCGACCAGCCGCTGGTGTGGGTCGTGGTGGCGCTGCTCGCGCTGTCGCTGGTGATGGTGTTCTCGGCCTCGATCGCGCTGCCCGACAACCCGCGCTTCGCGCGCTACGCGTCGACGCACTTCCTCACGCGGCACGTGCTGGCCATCGGCGTCGGCGCGGTGGCCGCGCTGATCGTGGTGCAGGTGCCGGTGGCGGTGTGGGAGAAGTGGGCGCCGTGGCTGTTCGTCGCGGCGCTGGCGCTGCTGGTGCTGGTGCTGGCGATCGGCAAGGGCGTCAACGGCGCGCGCCGCTGGATCCAGCTCGGGCCGCTGCAGTTCCAGCCCAGCGAGCTGGCCAAGCTCGCCATCGCCATGTACGCGGCCAACTACATGGTGCGCAAGATGGAGGTCAAGGAGCACTTCGTGCGCGCCGTCTGGCCGATGGCGGTGGCGCTCGGCTTCGTCGGCGTGCTGCTGCTGGCCGAGCCCGACATGGGCGCCTTCCTCGTGATCGCCGCCATCGCGATGGGCATCCTGTTCCTCGGCGGCGTGAACGGTCGCATGTTCTTCCTGATCTGCGCCGTGCTGCTGGCGAGCTTCGTGCTGATGATCGCGCTGTCGGAGTGGCGCCGCGAGCGCATCTTCGCGTACCTCGACCCGTGGAACGACAAGTGGGCGCAGGGCAAGGCCTACCAGCTCACGCACTCGCTGATCGCCTTCGGCCGCGGCGAGTTCTTCGGCCAGGGGCTGGGCGCGTCGGTCGAGAAGCTGCACTACCTGCCCGAGGCGCACACCGACTTCCTGCTCGCGGTGATCGGCGAGGAGCTGGGCTTCGTCGGCGTGTTCGCGGTGATCGCGGCGTTCTTCTGGCTCGCGCGGCGCATCTTCTCGATCGGCCGCCAGGCCATCGCGCTCGACCGCGTGTTCGCCGG
>CAZFET010000004.1:30452-30891 GCA_964517545.1 uncultured Burkholderiaceae bacterium | reverse complement strand
GGAACACCGCGTGCACTTCCTGCGTGGGCAGGCTGTGCTCGGGCAGCAGCGCGACGATGCTGCCGTCGGCCAGCGACTCGCGCGCCACGTACCACGGCAGGATGGCCAGGCCCATGCCGGCGCGGCAGGCGGCCAGCACGGCCGACAGGTTGTTCGAGCGCAGCGGGCCCTTGACCGGCACCGACATCTCCTCGCCGGTGGGGCCGGTGAAGTGCCAGCGGTCGTCGCCCTGCACGCTGCTGTAGACGAGGCAGTCGTGCTGTGCCAGGTCCAGCGGCACGCGCGGCGTGCCGCGCGCGGCCAGGTACTCCGGCGCAGCGGCCAGCAGCCACGGGTTGAGGCCCAGGTAGCGCGCGCCGAGCGTGGAGTCGGCCAGCCGGCCCATGCGGATGGCGAGGTCGATGCCCTGCTCGACGAGGTTGACGTAGCGGTCGTCGAA
>CAZFET010000004.1:16165-30442 GCA_964517545.1 uncultured Burkholderiaceae bacterium | reverse complement strand
AGGTCGATGTGCAGCTGCGGGTGCTCGCGCATGTAGCGCAGCACCAGCGGCACCAGCACGCGCCGCCCGAAGCCCACCGACGTGCTCACGCGCAGGGTGCCGGCCACGCCGCCTTGCAGCAAGGTGGCCAGGTTGTCGGCCTCGTCGAGCTCGCGCACGATGCTCTTGCACTTGTCGTAGTACAGGGTCCCGACCTCGGTGGGCGTGACGCCGCGCGTGCTGCGGTGGAACAGGCGCGCGCCCAGGCGCTGCTCGAGCGCGGCCACGTGCTTGGTGGCGGTGGGCTGGGTCACGCCGAGCTCGGCGGCCGCCTTGCTGAAGCTGCCCGTCTCGACGACGCGGATGAACAGGGTGAGCCCGGTGACGCGGTCCATGGCGCGAATGCTAGGGCGCGCGGCCTCGCCATTCCACGCCGGAATGGCAGATATCCCGTGACTGGCGTTCACAAGCGGCGCCCCGCGGCCGACCATCGCGTCCATCGATGACCGGAGGTTGCCCATGGCGAAGATGAAGGCCGCGATGGCCGCGGTGCTGGTGATGGAGAAGGAAGGCGTGACGCAGGCCTTCGGCGTGCCCGGCGCGGCGATCAACCCGCTGTACGCGCAGCTGCGCGAGCGCCAGACCATCGCGCACGTGCTGACGCGCCACGTCGAGGGCGCCTCGCACATGGCCGAGGGCTACACGCGCGCCAAGGCCGGCAACATCGGCGTGTGCATCGGCACCTCGGGGCCGGCGGGCACCGACATGATCACGGGCCTGTACTCGGCGCAGGCCGACTCGATCCCGATCCTGTGCATCACCGGCCAGGCGCCGCGCGCGCGGCTGCACAAGGAAGACTTCCAGGCGGTGGACATTGCGTCGATCGCCAAGCCGGTGACCAAGTGGGCGACCACGGTGCTCGAGCCGGCGCAGGTGCCGCGCGCCTTCCAGCAGGCCTTCCACCTGGTGCGCTCGGGCCGCCCGGGGCCGGTGCTGATCGACCTGCCGTTCGACGTGCAGATGGCCGAGATCGAGTTCGACCTCGACACCTACGAGCCGCTGCCGGCGTACAAGCCGGCCGCGTCGCGCAGGCAGATCGAGAAGGCGCTCGAGATGCTCGACGCTGCCGAGCGCCCGCTCATCGTGGCCGGCGGCGGCATCATCAACGCCGACGCGTCGGACCTGCTGGTCGAGTTCGCCGAGGTCACCGGCATCCCCGTGATCCCGACCCTGATGGGCTGGGGCTCGATCCCCGACGACCATCCGCTGATGGCCGGCATGGTCGGGCTGCAGACCTCGCACCGCTACGGCAACGCCACGATGCTGGCCAGCGACTTCGTGCTGGGCATCGGCAACCGCTGGGCCAACCGCCACACCGGCAGCCCCGAGGTGTACTGCAAGGGCCGCAAGTTCATCCACGTCGACATCGAGCCCACGCAGATCGGCCGCGTGTTCGCGCCCGACTACGGCATCGTGTCCGACGCCAGGGCCGCGCTGCAGCTATTCGTCGAGGTGGCGCGCGAGTGGAAGGCCGCCGGCCGCCTGCGCGACCGCTCGGCCTGGGCCGGCGAGTGCCGCGCGCGCAAGGCCGACCTGCAGTACCTGCGCAAGACCAACTTCGACAACGTGCCGATGAAGCCGCAGCGCGTGTACCAGTGCATGGTGCGCGCCTTCGGCGAGGACGTGTGCTACGTCTCGACCATCGGCCTGTCGCAGATCGCGGCGGCGCAGTTCCTGCACGTGTACAAGCCGCGCCACTGGATCAACTGTGGCCAGGCCGGCCCGCTGGGCTGGACGGTGCCGGCCGCGCTGGGGGTGCGCGCCGCCGACCCGCAGCGCCGCATCGTCGCGCTGTCGGGCGACTACGACTTCCAGTTCATGATCGAGGAGCTGGCGGTCGGCGCCCAGTTCAAGCTGCCGTACATCCACATCGTCGTGAACAACAGCTACCTCGGCCTCATCCGGCAGGCGCAGCGCGGCTTCACGATGGACTACTGCGTGCAGCTCGGCTTCGACAACGTCAACACGCCGCAGCACGAGACCTCGCGCGGCTACGGCGTCGACCACATGAAGGTGGTCGAGGGGCTGGGCTGCAAGGCGATCCGCGTGCACCGGCAGGAGGAGATGGCCCCGGCCATCGCGCAGGCCGAGCGGTGGATGGAGGAGTTCAAGGTGCCGGTGGTCATCGAGGTCATCCTCGAGCGCGTGACCAACATCGCCATGGGCACCGAGATCGACAACGTGGTCGAGTTCGAGGAGCTCGCGGCGGGCAAGGCCGACGTGCCCACCGCCGTGGCGATGCTGGACTGAAGCGGCCCACGAAGCGAGGAGACGCGAGATGCCCAAGTTCGCCGCCAACCTGACGATGCTGTTCAACGAAGTGCCCTTTCTCGACCGCTTCGAGCGGGCGGCGAAGGCGGGCTTCACGGCCGTCGAGTTCCTGTTTCCGTACGCCTATCGGCCCGAGGAGATCCGCGCGCGGCTGCAGGCGCACGGGCTGCAGCTCGTGCTGCACAATCTGCCGGCCGGCGACTGGGACGCCGGCGAGCGCGGCATCGCCTGCCTGCCCGACCGGATCGACGAGTTCCGCGACGGTGTGGCGCGCGCCGTCGAGTACGCCACCGCGCTGGGCGTGGGCCAGCTCAATTGCCTGGCCGGCAAGGCGCCCATCGGCGCGAGCGACGACGTGCTGCGTCGCACCTTCGTCGGCAACCTGAAGGTCGCGGCGGCCGAGCTGAAGAAGGCGGGGCTCAAGCTGCTGATCGAGCCGATCAACACCTACGACATCCCAGGCTTCTACCTGAGCCGCACCGCGCAGGCCGTCGCCATCCTCGACGAGGTGGGCGCCGACAACGCGTTCGTGCAGTACGACATCTATCACGCGCAGCGCATGGAAGGCGAACTCGCCGCCACCGTGCAGAAGCACCTCGCGCGCATCGCGCACATCCAGCTCGCCGACAACCCGGGCCGCCACGAGCCGGGCACGGGCGAGATCCACTATCCGTTCCTGTTCGCGCATCTCGATCGCATCGGCTACCGCGGCTGGATCGGCTGCGAGTACAAGCCCGCGGCCGACACCGAGGCCGGGCTGGGCTGGCGGCAGAAGCTGGCGCAGTGACAGCGCGCATCACCGACGTTCACCAGGAGTCCACGACATGAGCAGCACCTCCCTCAAGCTCGGCTTCATCGGCCTGGGCATCATGGGTTCGCCGATGGCGGGCCACCTGATCAAGGCCGGCCACACGCTGTTCGTGCACACGCACGGCAAGGTGCCCGACGAGATCGCCGCGACGTCGGCCAAGGTGTGCCGCAACGGCCGCGAGGTGGCGCAGAACGCCGACATCGTGTTCGTCATGGTGCCGGACACGCCCGACGTGCAGCAGGTGCTGTTCGCCGAGGACGGCGTGGCCAGCGGCCTGAGCAAGGGCAAGACCGTGGTCGACATGAGCTCGATCTCGCCGATCGAGACCAAGGCCTTCGCGAAGAGGATCGCCGAACTCGGCTGCGACTACCTCGACGCGCCGGTCTCCGGCGGCGAGGTGGGTGCGAAGGCGGGCTCGCTGTCGATCATGGTCGGCGGGCCGCAGGCCGCGTTCGACCGCGTGCTGCCGCTGTTCCAGCTGATGGGCAAGAACATCACCCTGGTCGGCGGCAACGGCGACGGGCAGACGGCGAAGGTCGCCAACCAGATCATCGTCGCGCTGAACATCGCGGCGGTCGGCGAGGCGCTGCTGTTCGCGAGCAAGGCCGGCGCCGACCCCGAGCGCGTGCGCAAGGCGCTGATGGGCGGCTTTGCGGCCAGCCGCATCCTCGAGGTGCACGGCGAGCGCATGGTCAAGCGCACGTTCAACCCGGGCTTTCGCATCGGGCTGCACCAGAAGGACCTCCACCTGGCGCTGAGCGGCGCTCGCGCGCTCGGCGTGGCGCTGCCGCAGACGGCCAATGCCGCGCAGCTGATGCAGGCCTGCGCGGCGCACGGCTGGGGCAACCTCGACCACTCGGCGCTGGTCAAGGCGCTGGAGGTGATGGCGAACCACACGGTGGCGCCCGACGCGTGAAGGCCCGCGTGACGGCACGAGCGCGCGCGAACGCGGCGGCGAACCCGGCGGCGCACATGACGGCGCACATGACGGCGCACGTGACGGCGCACGTGACGGCGCACGTCGCGGCGCCGCGCGTCGCGTCCTCGCGGACGCCTACCATCGCGCCATGAGTGCCACACCGTCGCCCCAGGCCGACCCGCGCGGCTTTCTGCGCGCGCTGTACGACGCGGCGGTGCGCCGCGCGCTGCCGCAGTTCAACGTCGCGCCGTACCTGCCCGCGCCGCCCGACCCGCGCAAGGGCCGCACCATCGTGCTCGGGGCCGGCAAGGCCGGCGGGGCGATGGCCGCCGCGGTCGACGCACTGTGGCCGCAGGACGCGCCGCTGAGCGGCCTCGTGGTCACGCGCTACGACCACGTGCCGCCCGCGTACAAGGCGAAGCCCGGACGCATCGAGGTGGTCGAGGCGGCGCACCCGGTGCCCGACCACGCCGGCCGCAAGGCCGCGCAACGCATCGTCGAGATGACGCGCGGCCTCGGCGCCGACGACCTCGTGCTGTGCCTCGTCTCCGGCGGCGGCTCGGCGCTGCTGTCGCTGCCCGCCGAAGGCCTGACGCTCGAGGACAAGCAGGCCGTCAACAAGGCGCTGCTGGCCAGCGGTGCGGCCATCGACGAGATGAACTGCGTGCGCAAGCACCTGTCGGCCATCAAGGGCGGACGGCTGGCCGCGATGTGCGCGCCGGCACGCGTGGTCACCCTGACCATCAGCGACGTGCCGGGCGACGACCCGGCCATCATCGCGAGCGGCCCGACCGTGCCCGACCCCACCACCTGCGCCGACGCGTTGGCGATCCTGAACCGCTACGGCATCGAGGTCCCAGCGGCGGCGCGCGCGGGCCTGCACAGCGGAGCGTACGAGACGCCGAAGCCGGGCGACCCGCGCTTCGCGGGCCACGAGGTGCACCTCATCGCCACGCCGCAGCAAAGCCTCGAGGCCGCGGCCGATCTCGCGCGCGCCGCGGGCCTCGACGCGCACATCCTGTCCGACGGGATCGCAGGCGAGTCGCGCGAGGTCGGCAAGGTGCACGCCGCGCTCGCGCGCGCCGTGCGGCGGCGCGGGCAGCCGTTTCGCAAGCCGTGCGTGATCCTCTCCGGCGGCGAGACTACCGTCACCGTGCGCAGCAAAGGCGGCCGCGGCGGACGCGCCACCGAGTTCCTGCTCGGCTGCGCGATCGCGCTGCAGGCCGAGCCCGGCGTGTGGGTGCTGGCCGCCGACACCGACGGCATCGACGGCATCGAAGACAACGCCGGCGCGATCGTCACGCCCGACACACTGGCGCGCGCCGCTGCGAAAGGCCTGAAGGCCGGCGACCACCTCGACCGCAACGACGCCTACAACTTCTTCGCGCCACTCGGCGACCTGGTCACACCAGGCCCGACGTTCACGAACGTGAACGACTTCAGGGCGGTGTTGGTGGTTTGAGCGCGTGATCGCGTTGGGATCGCACCGAAGGTGGCGTACACGTCTCACGCGTCGTTGACTCCGTGACGTGCGGCTGGCAGACTGCTCCCACACAACGACAAGTAAGGGAGAGGGTCATGCCGCTGTTCGCAATGCGCCCGCAGCTTGCAAGACTCTGTCGCAGCGCGGTCATCACGGTTTGCGTGTTCTTGTCGACGACCCGTGTCGTTGCAGCGGTCGGCGATGACTACTACGCTCCCTTGGCGTGGAGCGGAGGACCGGTCGGCTATCGCGACACACCTCAGCAGGTATGCGCCACGGGTGCCTCCTGGTGGGGCTGGGACCGCAACGGCTACAGCTACACGACGGAGTACGTATCGCCTGGCCTTTATCGCTGCCAGCGGTTCTTTCAGGGTGCCCGGGAGCCGAGCTGGTACTTCAACGTCAGCGGCGAATGCCAGCGCAATGCGTCAACGATCCTGACGGGGTCTGACTGGTCTTACCCGTGGTACGACACGAACCACGATCCGTCTTGCTACTGCTACGCGCCGAAGAAGTTCGATCGTCGGACCGAGTGGTGCACGGCCTACCCGTCGTGCATGTCGTACCCGAACAGCGCGCAGACGGAGTGCGGACAGACCGTCGGGCGGCTGCTGGCCGTGTCGAAGGCGGCGACCGACCCGACGCGGGTCTTTCACCAGACGCAGACCTGCATCGCGAGAGTGTCGTGTGACGCGCGCTGCAAGATGGAGAACTGCAACTGGTTGAAGGCGGTGCTTCCGGACTTCGTGGCTCCTTACATGGAGAAGGCAGGCCGGTGGTCGGCCATCGAAGCCGAGTGTCGGCGCGCGACCGGATGGGTGGCAGATCGGGACTGCGCGCAGGCGATGGCGCGCTATCACATCGCGAACGATCTCGGGCCGGCGTTGATTCGCTTTGGGTGTGGTTCTTCGGCGGACTGGAACAAGGTCTTCGATGCGATTGCGAGTTGCACCAGGCAGACTTTCTCGACGGCATTCGAGAGCGCAGTGTCACAGGCTGTGGTGTTGGTCTATCGCAACCTGATTCGTAGTCGCTGTCTCGCCGTGCGAGAAGCAGCCGGCGCGAATCGTGAGATCAATGATGACTTGAGAGGGTCGGCATGCACTCCCTGACGAAGCTCTTCGCAATCGCCACGACAACGGTGTTGGTGAGCGTTGGCGCGACCGCTCAACAGAGCGGACCGGACGACCGGTATCGGATTCAGCTGCTGCTCGACGGCGTACCCGTTCAAGGGTCGCAGGAGCTGACGCAGAGGCTCAGCGGGAAGTCGCGCGCAGAGCAGGATGCAATCCTCAACGAGCCGCTGGTCGAACTCACGTATGGTGCTTCTGCTCAGCTCAGCGTCAAGGTCACGGATCCCAATGGTGTCACGAGGACATTCACGAAGGGAAATCGCGTCCGGTTCAATCACTTTGGATGCCTGACGATCTCGAAGGACTGGTTCATGACCGTCATGCCATCTCGGGCGTGCGATGCACCGGAGTGGCCGACGTTGTTCGTGTACTTTCACGACGCTTCCGGCCGCCCCATCGCCTACAGCGAATTCCAGTTTCAGTTGCGGAAGAACCAGTAGCTTGCGCCCGAGGCCGACAGCCGCGGCGCCGGAGGTGTGCATGCCTGCGCGTCCGGCGATGAGCGTGGCCTTGACTTGATCGATGGACTGACACGGGCCTCGCCGTCGTCATACCGCCGCTTGGAAGCAGACTCGCAGGTGGTGATCGACGTGCATGCCGTGACTTCGATGAGCGCAGCAGTTCTTGTGGCTCTGCTGCCGATCACAGGCTGGGCTCAGACGTCGTCTTCCGGGCCGGACGACCGATGCCGGATCAGGCTCCTGGTGGATGGAGTCGCCGTGAGAGGTTCTCAGGAACTAGAGGCGATGATGGTCGGCAAGCCGCGGTCCGAACAGGACGCCATCCAGGCCGAACCTATCCCTCGCGTGAGGCCAGGTCAGGTGTCGCAGTTGATCGTGTCGGTGGCCGGACCCGACGGCGTGTGGCGCAGATATGCGCGTGGACCTCGCGTTACCTATGAGACTTTCGAGTGTCTGGAAATCAGCAGCGACGGCGTCATGACGGTGCCACCGGCACCGGTGAACTGCTCAATGCCCGAGTACAGAGTTCTTTTCGTCTTCTACAACGACAAGAGTGGCAAGCCGATCTCCTACAGTGAGTTCGTCTTCAAGGTCGTTCCGTAGGAGCACCGCGAGGTAAGGAGAGTGTGCAAAACCGGGCCGCTGCTTGCATGATCTGAGTCCATGACCGGCAACGGGACGACCGCCATGAAGCAGCGCGGACTGGGGCTGAACCTGTCGACCAAGAGGACGCGCAAGCGGGAGTTCCTCGAGAAGATGGAGCGAGTGGTGCCGTGGGCTGTGCTGGTGCAGATCGTCGAGCCGTACCACCCCAAGGCGCAGACCGGCCGGCCGCCGTTCGGCATCGAGACGATGCTGCGCATCCACTACCTGCAGTGGTTCGGCCTGAGCGATCCGGCGATGGAAGAAGCGCTGCACGACGTGCCGCTGTACCGCGAGTTCGCCCGGCTCGACAGCGCCACCGCGCGCTGCCCGACGAGACGACGATCCTGAGGATCCGCCACCTGCTGGAGCGCCACGACCTGGCCGTGGACATGCTGCGCGTGGTCAATGACCTGCTGCAGCACAAGGGGCTGATGCTGCGCACCGGCACCGCGGTGGACGCCACGCTGATCTCTGCGCCGAGTTCGACCAAGAACGCCGACGGCCAGCGCGACCCGGAGATGATGCAGACGAAGAAGGGCAACGACTGGTACTTCGGGATGAAGGCCCACGTCGGCGTGGACACACACTCGGGCCTGGTCCACACGGTGGCCACGACGCCGGCCAACGCCAACGACCTGAACATGGCCGGCGCGCTGCTGCACGGCGACGAAGAGGTGGCCTTCGGCGATGCGGGCTACCAGGGCGTGCACAAGCGACCCGAAGCTGCAGGGCCGACCTGGCACGTGGCCATGCGTCCTGGGCTTCGCAAGAAGCTCAACCCGTTCATCGAGCCCGACTTCGTTGCCGAGCGCATCGAGAAGATGAAGGCCAGCATTCGCGCCAAGGTCGAGCATCCGTTGCGCGTGCTCAAGCGGCAGTTCGGGTTCACCAAGGTGCGCTACCGAGGGCTGAAGAAGAACACGGTGCAGTAGTTCGTACGGGCTTGGCTCTCTCCTCAGAAACAGCGAGCCGCATAATGGCCCCGGCTACGGGATGCGGAAGTCTAGGGCAAGGTCATCCTGACTGCGACGAACTTCAGCACGAGCATCCACTCTTGACCACCATCAAGAGTGGGACCCATTCAGTCGGGGGGTGGCCCGATCCGTGAGCGGCCGATTAGATGCAGTTGCGTCAGGGGCTGAGGGGAAGTCATGGTGTGGGAGCGCGGAACAGAGGTTCGGCTTTACGACAACCCGGGCAAGACCGGGACGACGAGTGGCTTGACGCGCCAACGCACGAGCGGCTTGTACGTGCAGGTGCGGTGGCACCAAGAAGGAACGACCGATTACGTCGCCGAGGATCAGATCGAGCGGGTCGACACGATGGAGGCAGGCGATCCGTACGCCGTCCTGGCTTCGGGGCGCTTCGGCCGGGCGTCCGATCTTCGACGCAACCTCACGCAGGTGCATTTGTCCGGCCGGCTGGCCAACCTTGTGTACTCGATGGGGATCACGAACACGGACTTCTACGCGCACCAGTATCGGCCGCTGCTGACGCTGCTGGAGTCGCCGGCCGACGGCTTGCTGATCGCCGACGAGGTGGGTCTGGGCAAGACCATCGAGGCGGGCCTCATCTGGACCGAGTTGCGCGCACGCGAGGACATGCGGCGGTTACTCATCGTGTGCCCCGCCATGCTGACGGACAAGTGGCAGCAGGAGCTGAGGCTGCGGTTCGGTATCGATGCGACCGTCGTCAACGCCAAAACACTGACCGAGGAGCTGCAGCGGTCGTCCTCCTACGGGCCGATGAAGGCCTGGATTGCGAGCTATCACGCGTTGCGTCCACCGAAGAGCTGGCGACCGGCCGTTGAGGGAGGTGGCGCCTCAAAGTCAACTCGCGCGGCCTTGGCAGATCTGCTGTCCGACAGCGACGGCAGGGATCCCCTCGTCGACCTCTTGGTGTTCGACGAGGCGCACTACATGCGCAATCCCGAGAGCGCCGCAAACCGGCTGGGCCAACTTCTGCGCGACGTGTCGCACTGCAGGGTGCTGCTGTCGGCGACGCCCATCAACTTGGCGAATCAGGACCTCTTCCAGTTGCTTCGGCTCTGCGATCCGGAGCACTTCCAGTACGAGTCCAGCTTCCGGGACATGATCGTAGCCAATCAGCCGTTGGTACGGGCAAGGGACGCCGCGCTCCGGCGGGACAGCGCCGCCGACGAGATACTGCGGCACCTGAGGGAGGCGGCCGACACGGAGCTTCTGGCAGATTCTCGGCAGCTCGCGTCGCTCCTGTCGAATCCGCCCACGCCGGAAGACCTGGCGTCGACGGCGTACCGCGCTGAGCTGGCGGCCAGCCTTGAACGGGTCAACTTGCTCGGCCACGTGCTCACACGCACTCGCAAGCGCGACGTTCAGCTCCATCGGCCGGTCAGGGAAGTGCGCCGCGAGTCGGTGCCGATGACCGATGCCGAGCGCAGGTTCTACGAGTTCGTCACGGAAGCGACTCGGGACTACGCGTGGCGCCGCAGGATCTCGGACGGCTTCTTGCTGGCGACGCCGCAGCGTCAGGTTTGCAGCTGCCCCGCAGCCTTCGCGAGGGCGTGGCTCGGCGGCGAGACCTCGCTCATCGAGGAACTGTCGGAGGCGGTGCTCGAAGACAGCGAAGAGATCGACGAAGACGTCGACCTGGATGAGATCAGCGCATCCCTGAAGGACTTCCTGCTCTACCACCGGCCGCGTGACCTCGACCTGGCGGCGCTCGAGCGCGACGACTCGAAGTTCCAGCGTCTGCTGACGGTCGCGACGGACTATTTCTCGATGCACCCGAACGAGAAGTTGGTGCTCTTCACGTCGTTCCGAGGAACTGCGCGGTACCTTCAGTCTCGCTTGGCTGAAGCGGGAGTCGGTGCCATGCTGATCTGGGGCAACATGCGCCAGACTAAGGCAGAGGTCATACAGGAGTTTGCAGATCGGCCCGACGTGCGCGTGCTCGTTTCCACCGAGGTGGCCGCGGAAGGCGTGGACCTGCAGTTCTGTCGAGTGCTGGTGAACTACGACCTGCCCTGGAATCCGATGCGGGTCGAGCAGCGAATCGGTCGTATCGATCGCCTCGGGCAAGTCGCGGACAAAATCCACATTTGGAACTTGTTCTATCAGCAGACCATCGACGAGCGAATCCTGGGACGTCTGCTGGAGCGGCTGCACATCTTCACCGCTTCGCTCGGGGAGCCCGAGCCGATCATCGGCGAGACGATTCAGCGGCTCGAGGCGAAGCTGCTCACGAGCCGGCTCTCGCCGCAGGAAGAGGAGGCGCAGATCGCTGCCGCGGCTCAGGCGCTGGAGAACGTGCGCCTTCAGCAAGAGCAGCTCGAGGCCAATGCGGCCCAGATGATCGCCCACGGCGGCCTGGTGCTGGAGAAGATTCAGGCGGCTCAGGAACTCTCGCGCAGAGTGACCGAAAAGGACTTGGTCATCTACGTGCAGGACTACTTGTCGCGCAACGCGCCTGGACACCAGTTCGTGCAGGACGCGCACCGCACAGACACCTACACGATCCAGCTGCCGCCGAAGGTGGCAGCCGAACTCGACGACTTCGCTCGTCAGAATGGGATGGGAGGGCAGACTGCGCTCGGGAACGGAACGCCACGCGTGTGTCGCTTCCTGAACAAGATCGCCGGCCCAAGGGATCGACACGTGGAGCACATCCACCAGTTTCATCCCTTGATCCGCTTCGTCGCTGCCAGCCACCGCAGCATCGGCACGGCCCAGTACCCAGTCGTGGCGTTGCGTCTGGAGGCTAGGCACACCGTGGGGCTCTTGGGCCGCCGCTACTTCTTCGCACTTCGCAAGTGGGTGTTCGAGGGAGTGAAGTCGGAAGAGCTTCTGGCCGCAGCCGCTCGCGACCTCAAGTCGGGCGAGGTGCTGAGTGCAGACGCAGCCGAGGATCTCGTCAATGCGGCTCGCCTGCACGGTGAGGACTGGTTGGATACGAGCGCAGAACTGGACACGAGCGCATTGGCCACGGAGCTCGATGTGCTCGAGGACTCGCTGGAGGAGAGGTATCGCGTGGCGGTGCGCCGAAAGCAAGACGAGAACGCCGACCGTGCGATGTTTCAGCTGCACGGCTTGGAGCAGCACCTCGCCAATCGGCTCGAAGCACTTGAGCGCACCCTGCAGCGCCACCGGGAGTTGGGCCGTACGGGGTTGGTCAAAGCCACGCAGGGACGGATCGACCGACTGAAGGCTCGCATGGAGATGCGGCGAGAGCAGATCGAGCGTCAGCAGCGGGTGACGCCGAGCAACCAGTTCGTCTGCTGCGGTGTCGTCGATCTCGTAGGAGGGTAACCGTGGGGGATTGGAAAGAACAGTTGAGGCGTGCGAAACGGGAACTGTCCAGCCCAGCTGGCGCAAGGGCTGCCCTGAAGGTAAGCGTCCATCGTCCACCCCCACGTAGGCCCTGTGAGCCTCGAACTGGGCAGCCACCGATGGCGCCGAGCGTTGAGACGCACGAACCAGACAAGTCGACACGCGTAGCCACAGCCGAGGCGGACGCGGCCGCCGTCGAATTGCCTGGTTCGCTGTTCGTGACCCGGCAGAGCGAGTTCGTGCCTCCAGCGCCCTGGGTGCTTCGCGGGGACGCGACGCAACTCTCCCACTATGCAAGCGGACGCGCCGTTCAGGTATTCGTCGGCCTCGACTTCGGTACGGCCTACACGAAGGCCGCCGTCGGGCTGTTGGACAAGGTGTTTCCCGTGGACTGGAGTGGCGTGCGGCGCGCTGAGTTCCAGTACGTACTGCCGACGGAGTATTCGGCTCTCGGCGGCGGGCACTGCTACCTGGGGCAGCACCCCGAGGCTGGACCGGGAGACGTGATTACCGGCCTGAAGCAGAGCTTCATTGCTGGCACCCCCGACGACGCGGCGATCCGACGCGCTGCGGTGTTCGTGGCCCTGGTTCTTCAGTACGTCCGCGGGTGGGTCTTCGAGCGGCACGGCTCGAAGTTCGGCACACGGCCCCTGCGGTGGGTACTGAACGTGGGTACGCCTTGTGACAGCTTCGAAGACGAGCCACGGAAGCGTGCTTATCTGCGACTGGCAAGGCTGGCCTGGCAGCTGAGTCTGCAGCCGAGCTCAGAGGTCAGTTTCGCCACGGCAAGCGCGCTGCCGATCCCTACCGACGACTCACTTCCGCGAGACCTCGCGGAGGTCGAGGCTGTCCCCGAGTTCGTTGCGCAGCTCGCTGGATATGCGCAGTCGGCTCAGCGACGCAATGGATTGCACGCCTTGGTCGACATCGGTGGGGGAACGGTCGACATGGTGACGTTCAACGTCCACCAAACCGGCGGGGAGGACGTCTTTCCCTTTTTCGTGCCGAAGGTCGAGCCGCTCGGGACATTCGGCCTGATTGCTAACCGCTTGCGCGCATGGAATGTGGATCAGTTGCGCACCGCTCGCCCACTGGGCGAACTCGGTGATCCTCAGGAATTCTCGATCGCCACGGGGCTTCCGCTCGAGGAAGTCAACAAGAGGGACTCTCACTTCTTCGAACGGGTCCAGAAGTCACTCTTGAGCGTCTTGCGGACCACCAAGCAGCGGCGCTATCGGCTGGCGCCAGAGTGGCGCGACGGAGTCAGGACCTTCCTCACCGGCGGCGGTTCCCGGCTCGGCGGTTACCGCCGGGCACTCGAGGACCTCCAGCTCCTGAGGGAGTTCAATCTTCAGTGGCTGAACCTACCACCGTTGTCGAGACTCGATGAGTTCGACGCAGACCTAACCGAGTACCAGCGGATTTCGGTCGCATGTGGACTCGCGATGAGCGCGCTGACCCTCGGGCAGGTACGTCCGGCCAGCCAGGTCGAGGACGACGTGCCTGTGGCAACGACGTCTCTGCCTGTCCGGGAGCGGCCGAGTCACGAGGACATCTACGCGAGGTAGCCGGCAGACAGGAGCGCCGAGTGGATGCAGCAGACTTGCAGTTTGCCAGGCTGGTCGATCCGGTCACCCTCGACGCCCACCACTCTCATGAAGACCAACGTCCGGCGGTCGACCGGGTACTCGAACACCACGATGTCGCCTCGCTGCGCCGCGACGGTCGGCCGCGTCCTGGCGATCGTGATCCCGAAGGCACCGTAGTTGCCGAACCCAAGCTTCTGAACCACGAGCAGCGATCCGGCCGGCACCGTCGGCAGCATCGCGCTGGAAGGAGCGCGGAAGATCTCGAGCAGGAAGGCGCGGACGCCGACCAGCCCGGCAACGAGCATGCACGCGACGACGATCACGCCGACACCGAGCGCTGCAGCGCGGGACCAGCGTGACATGGAACGAAAGCCGCGATGCCGGTGATCGCCAGTAGTGTCTGCGGGATGCGGCCTCATGCCCCCAACAGCCGCCTCACCAACCCCCACAGCCCCGGCCGCGTGCTCGCTTCCAGCCGCAGCTGCGACAAGTCGGCGTTGTCGCCCGGTGGCAGGCTCAGCGCGGCGGACAGTCGCGAGTCGCCCTGGCGATGCTCGTCGGAGGCGCCGGCAGGCGACGGCTTCTTCGTCACGGCGGGCGCGAGATGCGCGCGCGGATC
>CAZFET010000004.1:0-16155 GCA_964517545.1 uncultured Burkholderiaceae bacterium | reverse complement strand
ATCGGCGGCCTGCGGTGCGCTGCTCACGCGCGCGAGCCAGTCGGTCACCGGCTGCCACTCCGCCATGTCGTCCTCGACCTTCGCGGCGGGCAGATCGAACAGGGTGAGCCCGCGCTCGGCGGCCGACACGTAGCGCTGCGTGTCGCGCAAGGAGCCGACGAACTCCATGCCGCGCTCGGCGGCCCAGGCTTCCAGGGTGGCGCGGCCGCGCGTGCGGCGGGCGATGCGCACGCCGCTCACGCCCCCGCGGCAGCGGCCGCCGGCCACGCGCGGCAGCGTGGCGAGTTCGGCGTGGCAGGCAGCGGCGGCTTCGCGGTCGAAGGCCGAGTCGCACACGGGCACGAGGATGGCGTCGCACCACATCACCAGTCGCGCGAGCTCGAAGCCGGTGAGCCCGCCGGGCGTGTCGAGCACGAGGTGCGTGGTGCCCGCCGGCGGCCGCGCGACGGAGGCCTTGTCGACGATCCAGCCGAGGATGGGCGGCGCCTGCTTCGTGTCGAGCTTGCTGCGGCGCTTGAGCCACGCGTGCGACGACTGCTGACGGTCCACGTCGCCCAGCATCACCGCTTCGCCCCGATGCGCCAGCCATGCCGCGACGTGCGTCGCGACGGTGCTCCTGCCACTCCCGCCCTTGCGATTGATGACGGCGATGACGGGCACGATGGCCGGCGGTGACGGCCTCGCGGTGAAGGGGCGGCATCGCGCGAGGCGCAACGCCGACTGGACTGCGCGCCGATTCTAGCGAGCGGCCGGTCCGCGCCCGGCGGTCGCGCGATCGCGCGATGCCTTCCACTGCGCGTACTGCGCCGGCATGCACACCGCGCACGGCCGGTAGCCGGCCGTGCGCGCGGTCGCTTCGTCGAGGAAGAACACGCGGTGGCGCACGTAGCCGCCGCGTGCGATGGCGCGCAGGGCCGCCGGGCAGTCGAGCCGACCGAAGAGCCGCGTTGTGCGGTGCCCGCCCAATGTGCCGGGCCGCTCGCTCTCGAACGGCCGCGCGTCGGCGCCGACGAGTGTCCAGGCGCGCGCGCGCGTCACGGCTCGAGGTGCAGCAGCGCGTCGACACGCAGGCCGGTGTGCACGCGCGATACCGCATGGCGCGTGTGCACGCCGTACAGCCCGCGCGTGCCCTGCACGGGGCGACGGCGCGACGGCACGAGGACCACGTCGCCCGCCGCCGCGTGCACGACCACCGGCCGCGACTGCATGCGCGGACGCTGTTCCACGAGCACCAGTTCGCCGCCGGTGAAGTCGGCGCCCGGGCGCGACAGCAGCACGCACGCGACGAACGGGAAGACGCGCTCGTGCGGCGGTGCGCCGAGCAGCGGGCGATGTTGGCCGGCCGCGGTCGCGCGCAGTGCCGGGCCGCGTGCGGACGGGCGTTCGTCGCCCTCGTCGCCGAGCCGATCGCGCCACTCGGCGCCGAGCGCGTCCAGACCGTCGCGCAAGGCCGAACACAATGACTCGAGTACGGGCACGGCGAGCGGGCGCGCGTGCACCGATGCGTCGTCATGCGTGGCGGCGAAGGCGGCGGCGAGGGCGGCGCACTCCCGCGCGTCGAGCACGCCGGGCAGCACGGCGTGGCCGTCCGCGTCGAGCGCCGCGCGCAGCTCGCGCGGCAGCGCGATCGCCCATGCACCCGGCAGCCTCATCGCGCGCTCCTCGCATCGGCGCGCAGCTCGGGCATGCGCCACAGGTACCACGCCGCGAGCGTGCGGTACGGCGACCAGGCCTCGCCGATGCGCTGCAGCTCGGCGGCGCCCGGCGGCTCGGCCAGGCCCTTCAGCGCGCGATAGCCCGTGCGCACGCCGTAGTCGTCGGCCGGCAGCACGTCGAGCCGTCCGAGGCCGTAGATCAGGAACATGTGCACCGTCCAGCGTCCGACGCCGCGCAGCGCGGTCAGCCGCTGCGTCAGCTCGGCGTCGTGGCAGGCGCGCGCCTCGTCGAGGCCCGGCACCACGCCGTCGAGCGCGGCCCGTGCGATGGCGACGACCGTGCGCGCCTTCGACGCCGACATGCCGCAGGCGCGCAGTCCCGACTCGCCGAGCTCGACCAGCCGCGCGGCCGACGGGAACGCGCCGCCGCCGGCGGCGACGATGCGCGCGACGATGGCATCGCCCGCGCGCGCGTGCAACTGCTGATAGGCGACCGCACGCGCCAGTCCTTCGTACGGCGCGCGCGCGGTATGCGGCCGGTGGCGGCACGGGCCGACCGCATCGACGAGGCGGGCCCAGTCCGCGTCGAGGGCCCGCAGATGCGACCGCGCGCCGGCGTACGCGTCGGCGTCGGCGCCGTCCGCGGCGGTCACAGCAGGCGCCCCTGCACGCCGGCTGCCGCGGCGTGTTCCGCTTCGTGCCGCAGCAGCCAGGTCTTGCGCTCGACGCCCCACGCATAGCCGAGCGGCCGGCCGTCGGCGGCGATCACGCGATGGCACGGGATCACGACCGCCGCCGGGTTGGCGGCGTTCGCGGCGCCCACCGCGCGCGCGGCGTGCACGTCGTGCAGCTCGAGCAGCGCGGCGAGCCGGCCGTACGACAAGGTCTCGCCGGCACGCGTGCAGCGCAGCGCGTCCCACACCCGGCGCTGAAAGGGACTTCCGTCGGGCTCGACGCGCAGGTCGTCGAGCGCGTCGACGGCGCCGGCGAAGTACGCGGCGAGCCGCTCGCGCAACGCGGCGTGGACCGTCGCGGCGTGTGGCGGTGTCGCGTGAGGCGGCGTCGCGTGAGGTGTCGCGGCACGCGGCGACGCGGCGCGCGAGCCCGGCGCGCCGAAGCGCGCCGCCCGCAGCACGCCGGCCTCGTCGACCGTGGCGACGTACGGGCCTACGGCGGTGTCGATCTCGATCTCGGTCAGGCGCATGACATCAGCGGATGCGGGTGAGGTGCGTGAGGGTCACCTCGAAGGCGGCGCCGTGGAGCACGACGAACTGCGCGCCGCCGTGCTCGTCGACGGACCAGCGGGCGAGTCCGCGGTCGACCAGGCGTTGCAGCGCGCGCATCACCCTGGCCGCCTGCGGGTCGGCCGCGGCCGGCGCGAACAGCGCACGCACGGCCGGCGGCTGCGTGCCGGGCCCGGTCATCGGCACGATGGGTTCGTTCAGCTCGGACGCATCGGCACGCTGCAGTGCCGCTGTCGCGGGGCCCGGCGGCATCGTCATGCCGCGCGCCGGAACGTGAGGTTGATGCGGCACGCACCGAAGCACTCGTGCCAGCCGGTGCGCAGCGGCGCCACGCCGTGATGGCGCAGGCGATCCGTTCCACCCCACACCATCACGTCGCCGTGCACCAGCGGCACACGCCGCACCGGGTCGCGGCGCTTGGCGCCGCCGAGCAGGAACGTCGCCGCGACACCCAGCGACACCGAGACGATGGGCGCGCTGAAGTCGGCCTCGTTGCGGTCCTGGTGCAAGGTGAGGCGCGCGCCCGGCGCGTACCGGTTCACGAGGCACGCGTCGGGTTCGAACCCGGGCCAGCCCGCGACCTCGGCCGCGGCGCGCGCGAGTTCGCGGAACGCCGGCGGCATCGGAGGCCACGGCCGGCCGCCGAGCGGATCGGCCGGCTGGTAGCGGTAGCCCGACGGGTCGCTCACCCAGCCGAGCGCGCCGCAGTTGGTCATCGCCACCGACATCGGGTGGCCGCCCGGCGTGACCATGTGGCGCCACGGTGCGGCGTCGACCACCGGCCCGAGCTGCGCGGCGAGCGCGTCGGCCCGCGCGAGCGCGAAGCCGGGCAGCACCACCGTGCCCGGGCCGAGCCTCACGATCGCGGGCGCGCCGCCGCCGGCCTCGTGCGTGTCGATCGCGAGCTGTTGCATGGCGGCCCCGGCCGGGTTCACGTGGCGTCGTGGAAGACGAGGCCCAGCACGTGGCGCTCGCCGCTGCGCAGCGTGCTCACGCCGTGGCGCAGCTCGGTGCGCGCGCGACCGCGCGCCGACGGCGCGGGCCAGTCGCGCGTGGTGAGCACCAGTGCGTCGCCTTGCGCGAGCGCATGCACGCGGACCTCGTGTTGTCCGTTGCGCGATGCGCGCGTGACCATCTCGCCGCCCGTGAACTCGCGCTCGGGGCACGACAGCAGCACGGCCACCTGCAGCGGAAAGTACAGCGCGCCGTAGAGGTCCTGGTGCAGGCAATTGAAGTCGCCCGGCACGTAGCGCAGCAGCAGCGGCGTCGGGCGGTGCTGGCCAGCCGCGTGGCACTCGCGCAGGAAGTCGGCGAGCCCGGATGGATAGTCGCGCCCGCTCCAGGCGCGAGCCTGATCGACGAGGCGCCGGTACAGCGTCTCGCGCAGCGACTGCACGAGCGGCGGCAGCGGGTACGCGAAGTACTTGTACTCGCCGCGACCGAAGCCGTGCCGCGCCATCACGACGCGCGAGCGGAACAGCCGGTCTTCGGCGTACAGCGAGCGCAGCTCGCGGCACTGCGCGGCCGTGAGCAGGCGGCCGATGCGCGCGCTGCCGCAGTGCGCCATCGAGTGCGGATCCGGCGCCTGCGGGTCGGGGCCCGTGTCGGTGCGCGCTGGCGTGTCGAGCGGTAAAGAGTCGCGCAAGGTGATGTCCTGTCGAGCTTCGCAAGCTGAGCAACATCGTCCGAACGATGATCGAGGTGTCGTCGGCATCTCTTGGAGTGCCCGGTCTTGCGCGGCGTCCGGTGTCGGCACCTTCATCTTCGTGCGTGCACCACCGCGCCACACTCCGCTGCTTGCGTCCGAATGCCCGTCGGTGGTGCGCTTGCGCCCCGACGCGCGCCCCCAAGCACGAGAGTCGACAACGCAAGAAACGGAGTCCCGCATCGGTCGTCGTGACTATGCTGCGGACGTCGCGTGCCGCGGCGCACCGCCTCGTCGGTGCGCATGTCCATCGCCGGCCACGGTGCCCGCCGTCGCCACGCATGAAGCGCCGCATCGCGACGCCGCGACCGCAACGGGTCGCGGCAGGTTCGGGAAGGGAGTACGAGGCATGCTTTCGAGAGACGAGATCCAGCGGATCCTCGCCGTGGTGGGACTGTGCGGAGAAGTCGGGTCCGAACGCGAGTTCGCGGAGGTCCTCACCGGCCCGGTGCGCAGCCTGCTGCCGCACGGGTGCGTGGCCTACGGGCTGTGCCGGCCGTCGACCGACGTGGTCGTGCGGGTGCGCAACGTCGACTTCCCCGCCACCTTCGTCGCGCATGTCGCGCAGGAAGGCGAGGTGCTCGCGTCGCCGGTGGCGCAACGCTGGAAGCGCGATCGCACCGTGACGCACTTCTGCCCGGCGACGATCGAGCAGGCGCTGCGCACGCACGGCGACGCATTCGACCGCTGGTACTCGCTGTTCCGCACCACGGGGCTCGACACCGTCACCGCGCACGGCGTCACCGACGACGAGCAGGACATCTCGTCGTACTTCGCGTTCGGCAACACGCAGCACACGCTGCAGGAGCGTGACGCCGTGCTCGTGCGCATCCTCACGCAGCACCTGCACGCGGCGGCGACGGCCTTGCTCCGGCGTGGCGGCGCCCGCGCCGGCGCGGCGCGCGACCGCAACGCGCCGCTCAGCGTGCGCGAGCGCGAGGTGCTGGCGTGGGTGCAGGCCGGCAAGACCAACTACGAGATCGGCCTCATCCTCGGCATCAGCGAGTTCACGGTGAAGAACCACATGAAGCGCATCTGCAGCAAGCTCGACGCGGGCAACCGCGCGCACGCGATCGCGAAGGCCGTGCATGCCGGCTTCCTGCTGCCCGCGCCGTGCGGCGACACGAGCGCCGGGTTCGCCTGAGTCAGTGCGCCGACGCGGTCGCGGCGCCGTCGGCGGCGCGTTCGCGCTCGAGCAGCACGCGCTTGCGCTCGATGCCCCAGCGATAGCCCGACAGCGCGCCGTCGCTGCGCACCACGCGATGACACGGGATCGCCACGGCCAGCGCGTTCGCGCCGCACGCCTGCGCCACCGCGCGGGCCGAGCCCGGCGCCCCGATGCGCCGGGCGAGCTCGGCGTAGCTGACCGTCTGCCCGACGGGGATGTCGCGCAGTGCGCGCCACACGCGCTCCTGGAACGCCGTGCCGCGGATGTCCAGCGGCAGATCGAGGCCGAGCTGCGGCGCTTCCACCAGGCCCACCACGCGCGCGACGAGACCCTCGAAGTCCGCGTCGCCGCCGATCAGGTCGGCCTGCGGGAACTTGTCCTCGAGCTGGCGCACGAGCTCGGCCGGGTCGTCGCCCAGCAGGATCGCGCACACGCCGCGCTGGCTGCGCGCGACGAGGATGGAGCCGAGCGAGCATTCGCCGACCGCGAAGCGGATCGACGTGTTCTTGCCGCCGGCCTTGTAGTCGCTCGGGCGCATGCCGAGCACGCGGTTCGACGCCTCGTAGAAGCGGCCGTTGGAGTTGAAGCCCGAGTCGTAGATGGCCTCGGTGACGCTCTTGCCGTCGCCGAGGCCCGCGTGCACGCGCTCGCGCCGCCGCGCCTCGGCATAGGCCTTCGGCGTGAGGCCGGTGCGGGCCTTGAACACGCGATGGAAGTGGTACGGGCTCATGCCCGCGTGCGCCGCGAGGTCGGCGAGGCTCGGCAGCTCGTCCGACTCGCCGATCAGCCGGCAGGCCTGCGCGATGACGTCGGCGTGACGCGCCGAGACGGCGCTGCTGTCGGGCCCGTCGCGGCGGCTCGGGCGGTAGCCGGCCGCCTCGGCCGACTCGGGCGAGTCGTAGAACTCCACGTTCTCCGGCCGCGGCAGCCGCGAGTGGCTGCTCGGGCGGCAGTACACGCCCGTCGTGCGCACGGCATAGACGAAGGCGCCGTCGGCGGCGGGGTCGCGTGCCAGCACGCGCGCCCAGCGCGGGTCGCGCTCGGTCGCTTCGCGCAGGCGGGTCACGTCCTGATCGACTTGCATGGTTCGGGGCTCCTTGGTTCGCATGCGAGTCAGGTTAGGCGTGGTTCGAGCGCAAGACACTCCGCGCCTTGCGATCGAATTCTGATGCATCCCGCGACCCGCCATCCGGCGCGAGGACTTCCGCTCCTGCCGGGCCGAGCCGCCAGCACGCGACGCGCGCCGCGACGTTCTCGCCACGATCGAAGCTCACGACGCCGAGCGTGGTCGGCCAGGCGAGGTTCTGCACCGCCTCGATGGGCGGCAGTCCTTGCGTCACGCAGCACTGCAGCGCCAGCGCGATCTCGACGGCCGCGCACGTCTCGGCGAAGTAGACGCCGACACCCGGCTCGGCGACGTCGAGCCCGAAGGCGATCGCGCTGCGCCCGCGCGCGGCCAGCTCGGCGGACATCGCCGGATGGATCGCGTCGTCGGAGAGCATCAGGTGCGCGGGCAGGCGATCGCCGAGCGCGCGCACGAGCTCCAGCGCCGCGTGATGGCGACCGGCGAAGAACAGCGCCTGCGCGTCGGCGGCCGAGGCGACCGTGCGCACGCCGGCGATGCGGCGTGCCGCGGCGCGCACCGCTTCGGCGAAGCCGCGTGCCGACGCCCTCCCGTCGTCGTGGACGCACCGGTGCCGCGACGGCCGCGGCCGCGCGAGCCAATCGGTCACGGCGGCCAGCAGCGCGCCGTCGTGCGGGCACAGGCGGAACACGTTCGTGCGGGCCGTGAGCGGTGGCGCGGTCGCGGCCGGCAGCAGCAGCGGGATGCCGGCGTCCTCGTAGCGCGGTGCCGCGGCGGCGGCGGCCGCGCTCGCGAAGTGGCCCACCACCACGTCGACCTGCGCGTCGACGAAGCGCCGGGCCACGACCTCGGCGCGCTCGGCCGACGCGCCGTCGCACGCGACGTGCAGTTCCGCGAGCGGGTCGTGCGCGGGCGATGGGGTCGGCGTGCGCTGCACCGAGGCTCGTTGCACCAAGACTCGCTGCAACGCCCGTTCGAACGTCCCCGTGTGCGCCGAGCCGCCGCCGTCGAGGTGCGCCGTGAGGCCGATGCGCCAAGGCCGGCGCGCGCGCGCCTCAGCAGGCATCGACCGTTTCGCGCGCGGTGGCCTCGAGCACCTCGCGCGCCGCGTCGATCTCGCGCTGCAGCCGCGCGACCCGGGGCAGGCCGACGCGCCGCGCCAGCGCGTCGGCCACGCACGCGCCGAGCAAGGTGGCGTACTTCAGCCCGCGCCCCGACAGCGCGCCGACCAGGCAGGTGCTGCCGTCGGCTCCCCATGCCAGCAGGGGGCGCAGGTCCTCGGTGTAGGCGTCGGTGCCGGGCACGAGGCCGAGCACCTCGGGCATGCGGCTCCAGCCGAGCGAGTCGGCCAGCAGCCGCAGCTTGCTCGTCGCCACCGCGAGATCCGGCATCGCCGTCTGCCCGTCGTGCAGGCGCGGGCCGCTCCAGCCGACGAACGCGTCGCCGTCGGCGCCGGGCCGCAGGTAGGTGCCGCTCGCTGCGTCGATCAGCGCGCCGGGCAATGCGGGCACGTCGGTCACCAGCACCTGCGGCACCGAACGGCGCGCGCGCGGCGTGTCGCCGATCGTGCGCGGCAGTCCCTGGCCCATCGCGAGCACCGTCACGTCGGCCTCGATGCGGTGTCCGCCGTGCGCCGCACGGCACTCGACGCCGCCGCCGGCGCCGCGCGCCACCCGCACCGGGCAATGCTCGTACAGGCGCGCGCTGCGCTCCTGTGCGCCCCACAGCAGGTTACGCACCAGCAGCCGCGTGTCGCAGACACCCGCGTGCGGATCGTGCAGCACCCGCTCGGCGCGCACCGTGCGCAGGGCCGGCGCGGCGCGCTGCGCCTGCTCGCGCGTGAGCAGCACCGCGTGGCGCACGCCGTCGCGCTCCTGCTCGCGCAGGCGGCGCTGCAGCACGTCGGCCAGGCCCTCGTCGAGCAGCCACCACAGCGGCACGCGCCGCAGCGGCGACGGGCCGGGCAGGCCGAGCGCGCTCCAGCGGTCGAGCACGCCGCTGCCCAGGCGCGACAGGCGGTCCAGCACCGGGTCGGGGTCGACATGGCGGGTCATGCCGCCGGAGTGGCGGCACGCGCCTTCGCCGCCGGCGACGCCGGCCTCGTAGATCCGCAGGTCGCAGCCGACGGTCGAGAGCCACCACGCGACCGACGCGCCCACCGGGCCCGCGCCGACGACGGCCACGCGCACTGCGTCGCCCATGCTCACGCCGCCGCGCCGAGCGCTTCGGCCGCGCGCGCGCCAAGGTGGCCGGACGGCTCGGGAGCGGCGAGCCAGCGGTCGAGCCGCCGCGGGTCGATGCCCATCGCCTGCGTGAGGTCGGCGGTCCAGCCGGGCATCACGCTGGCGCCGACCGCGGCGAGTGCCGCCAGCACGCGCGCCTGTGATCGCTCGGGCTCGTTCGAGGGTTCCTTCGTGGCATCGCGGGCGAGCGCGAACGCGCGCTCGACCACATGCGACAGCGCGACCGCCGAGAAGCCGTCGGGATCGGTCGCGTGCTGCCAGTCGCGACGCAGCGCGCGGGCCTCGGGCCAGGCGTCCAGCGCCGGCAGCATCGCGGCGCCGGCCGACCCGAGGGCGCGCGCCCGGTCGAGCAGCGCGTCGGCTTCGCGTTGCGCCGGGCCGGTCCAGGCGTCGAAGCCCGCGCTGTCGAAGTTGGCGGGCGCCTCCTCGGGCGCGACCCGCACGAGGTAGCGCCGCAGCACGCTCGCGTCGACGCGCTCGAGCACGTCGCGCGCCCAGATCGCGTGGCCGCGGCTCGTGGAGAAGTCCTGCCCGTCGAGCTTCAGGAAGGCGTTGGTGAAGTAGCGGACGTCGCGCGGCGCGTCGGCCAGGGTGTGCAGGATCGCGCGATAGCCGATCGCGTGGCTGAACGAGCAGTCGAAGCCGAGGAAGTGCACGAGTCGTGTGCCGCACCCGCGCCAGAATTCGTCGATCACGTCGCGGCCGGTCGCCGCGCTCATCTCCTCGAGGCAGGCCTGGTAGCCGGCGAGGCCGGAGAACCAGGTCGACATCAGCTCGACTTCGCCGTCGTGCGCGACTGGGATGCCGTGCTCCTGCGGCCGGTTCACCGGCCAGTCGAGCCCGGGCAGCTCGAGCGTGCGGTGCAGGAACTCGCGCAGCGGCGCGCGGCGGGTCGAGTCGACATGATCGCGGCGCAGCGCCTCGCGGAAGGCGCCGAGCCTGAGCAGCCGGCGCCGCATCGTGCGCCAGGCGGTCGGCGCGGCGCACTGCGTGCAGCGCAGGCCGGTCATGCGCGTCGCATCGGGCGCGCCGGCGCAGTGCTCGCACTGGCTCGCGTCCGACGGCGCGCCGCAGTGGTCGCACGCGCCGCGCGCGAAGGCCTCGTAGCCGAGCAGGCGGCACGCGGCGCAGTACGGCACCGGGCGCTCGGCCGTGCCGACCGCGCCGGCCGCGTTCACCGCGCGCCAGTGCTCGGCCACGCAGCGCAGGAAGTGCGGGTTGTCCCAGGCGCGCGGGAACCAGTCGAGCTGCACGTCGGCGCGCGCCAGCGTGTCGGCGATCTCGGCGGCGTACTGCCCGCTCACGTCGGCCGGCGCGCGCCCGAGCTCGCGCGCCTTGCGCGCGAGGTAGCTCTGGTAGTCGTCCGAGTAGCACACGAGCAGCGCGTCGTGGCCGCGCTGGCGCTGGGCACGCGCGTACACGTCGGCGCACAGGAACGGCCCGGCCATGTGGCCGAGGTGCAGGCCGCCGTTGGGCGTGGGCGGCGTGATGGTGACGATCAGGCGGCTCATGCGGTCTGGCTCCTCGCTTCGAGGCAGCGCGTCACGCTGCCGTGGTTCCACCACAGGCAGTACAGGTGGCAGGGCTCGTCGTGCGGGTTCTCGATCCAGTGGCGCACGCCGGGCGGGAAGTAGGCGACGTCGCCGGCCGCCACGTCGCGCACCGCGTCGCCGTGGCACACGCGGGCGCGGCCGGCGCAGCAGACGAAGAACTCCTCCTCGTCGGCCGGCTCGTTCACGTGCGCGAGCGACACGCTGTGCGGCGCCACCACGACCCACGCGCCGCCGAAGGGCGGCGTCACGCCGGGCCACGGCAGCAGCCGCTTGGCATCGACGCCGTACTCGTGCTGGAGCCGGCTCCAGTCCATGCGGTCGAACAGCTGCATGCGCGCCTCAGATGGAGTAGTCGAGCGCCGCGACGTCGTCGCTGGCGAGCCGGCGCGTGACGTCGGCGCACGCCTGCGCGAGGAGGCACAGCGCCTCGGTGACGATGCGCGGCGTGATGTTCAGCGCGGGCAGCAGCCGCACGACGGTGTCGTCGCGCCCGCCGAGTTCGAGCATCAGGCCGTGGCGCAGCGCGAGCTTCTGCACCTGCGAGGCGATCGGCGCGGCGGGCCGGCCGGTCCGCGGGTCGATCACGTCGAAGCCGAGCATCAGCCCGAGCCCGCGCACGTTGCGCATCCACGGGACGTCGTGCGCGAGCTGCGCCAGGCCCTCGAACAGCTCGGCGCCGCGCGCGACGACGTTGTCGAGCACGCGCTCCTCGCGCATGACCTCGGCCGCCGCGACGCCCGCGGCGAAGGCCACCTGGTTGCCGCGGAAGGTGCCGATGTGCGCGCCGCTGGGCCACGCGTTCATCGACTTGCGGAAGAACATCACGGCCACCGGCAGCCCGAGGCCGCTCAGGCCCTTCGACGCGGTGAACACGTCGGGCTCGATGCCGTAGTGCTCGAACGCGAACCACTTGCCGGTGCGTCCTCAGCCGGTCTGGATCTCGTCGACCACGAGCGGGATGCCGTGCTGCGCGCTGAGCGCGCGCAGGCGCCGCACGAAGTCGCGGTCGGCGGGCACGACGCCGCCTTCGCCCTGCACGAGCTCGAGCAGCACGGCGGCCGGCTTGCCGAGCCCGCTGTTGGGATCGTCGAGCGCGCGCTCGAGCAGGCCGATGCAGTTGGTCGAGCAGCTCGCGCGATCGAGCCCGAGCGGGCACGCGTGGCAGTGGCTGTACGGAAAGAAGTGCACGCCCGGCATGCGGCCGCCGACGCGTGCCTTGACCGTGCGCAGTCCGGTCACGCTGGCCGCGCCGTTGGTGCAGCCGTGGTAGCCGCCCTGGAACGAGAGGATCTCGTCGCCGCCGGTGTGCAGCTTGCACAGCTTGAGCGCCGCCTCGATCGCGTCGGCGCCGGTCGGCGCGCAGAAGTGCAGCCGGTACTCGTCGGCCATCGAGGGCGGCAGCGCGGCGAGCAGGCTGTCGGTGAAGCGCGCCTTCGGCTCGCTCGGGAAGTCGAGCCCGTGGCAGAACTGCTCGATCTGGAGCTGCGCGGCGTGCACGACCTTCGGATGGCCGTGGCCGAGCGGCAGCGAGCCGGCGCCCGTCAGGAAGTCGAGGAACACGTTGCCGTCGAGGTCCTCGATGTAGGAGCCCGACGCGCGGCGCACGGCCAGCGGCAGGCGCTTGGGATAGCTCACCGCGGCGGACTCCCGCCGGCGCTGGCTCTCGAGCGCTGCCGCGCTGCGCGGTCCGGGGACCGCCGTGCGGACCTGCGCGTGAGTGAGTTCTTCGTGCATGCGTGGCCTCGGTGGGGGTGTCAGAGAACGGCAAGCGCGGCCGGCGCCACGCCCGCCGCGTGCGCCGCGTGTTCGGCGACCGGCGCCGCGGCGAGGCGGCGCTCCAGGTTGTCGACGATCGCCTGCGCGCGCAGCGCGAGCAGGCTGAACGAGCCCGCGTCGCCCATGCCGTGCGAGCTCTCGCACAGGCCGTTGAGGATCAGCGGCGGCAGCCCGGGCTGCGGCGTGCGCCGCACCGTGTAGTCGTGCTCGATGGCGAGGCAGCCCGCCGCGTCGAGCGCGAGCGTCTCGCGCAGGCCGGCGAGCAGCGCCGGCACGCGCTCCTGGTGCGCCGCGGGGCCGATGTCGCGGAAGCCGGTGGCGGCGATCACGAGATCGAACTCGGCGGCGCCGGCGGGCGTCGCGCGCTCGTGGCGGTGCGTGTCGAGCCGCACGCGCGTGCCGCGCGTGTGCGCGCCGACGATCTCGGCGCTGCGCCACACCGACACGCGCTGCGCGCCCGCGATGCGCTGCATGTACAGGCGCTGGTACAGCCGGTCGAGCACGTCGGCGTCGGCCGCGCCGTAGTTGGTGAGGTGCAGGTCGCGCCGCAGCTGCGCCTTTCGCCCGGGCTCGGCGGCGAAGAACGCGTCCACGAAGTCGGGGAAGTACACCTCGCCGGTGAACGGGCTCGTGTCCTTCAGCCGGTAGCCGAAGCGCCGCGTGATGCCCACGAGCTCGGCCTGCGGCAGCTCGTCGCCGAGGTGTAGCAGGATCTCGACGGCGCTCTGGCTGCCGCCGACCACCGCGATGCGCAGGCCGGCCCCGTCGCGGCTGCGCTCGCGCAGCCGGGCGAGCGCGTCGAGGAAGCCGCCGAGGTGCACGACCGCCGGGCTGTCCAGCGCGGCGAGCACGTCGGGCACGTACGGCGTGCGGCCGGGCGCGGCCACGACGCAGCGCGCCGCGAAGGTCTCGCCGCCGGCGCAGCTCACCTCGTGCAACAGGCCGTGCAGCGGGTCGCGCACGAGCCTGAGGCCGGTGACCGCGCGGTCGTACAGCACCTGGCCGCCGAAGTGCGACGCCGCCCAGGCCACGTACTGCGCGTACTCGAGCCGCATGGGGAACGCGAGGCCGAGGTTCAGGTGCTCGAACAGCCGGCCGTGCTCGAACAGGAAGTTGGTGAAGCTGTAGCGGCTGCGCGGATTGCGCGGCGTGACGAGATCGCGCAGCGGATGGTTCTGGATGTCCGAGCCGCCGAACAGCATGCCGGGCTGCCACGCGGCCGAGGCCCGTGCCTCGAGGAACAGGGTGGACGGCCGGAACCCCGACTCCTCCATGGCGATGGCCAGCGCGATGTTGGCCGGCCCGAAGCCGATGCCGATCACGTCGAGCACGGGGCGTTCAGCGTGCATGCGGTTCTCTCCTGGTGGCGGTGCGCGTCAGGCCCGACAGGGCTCGGCCGTGCGTTCGGTGCGCTGCGGGACCGGCACGCCGCGGCTCGTGACGAAGCGCAGCATGTCGTCGCGATCGGCGTAGAAGCGCACCTTGTCCTTGCGGCGCGCGCCCATCGCGGCGTAGATGCGGATGGCGGCGTCGTTGAACGGCGGCGTCTGGAACTGCATGTGCCGCGCGCCCAGCGCGAGCGCCTCGCTCGCGATGCGCTTGCCGAGCTGCCAGCCGAGCGAGCGATGGCGCGCGCCCGGGCGCAGGTAGAGGCAGTCGACGTGCACGAATTCCGCGGCGTCCCACGTCGAGAACTCGAGCGTGAAGGTCGCGTACGCCGCGAGCGTGCGGCCGTCGGGCGCGTCCACCACCAGGCAGTGCGCGCGCGGCTGCGGACCGAAGAGGTGCTCGCGCAGGCGCTCGCGCTTGCCTTCGGGCGAATAGTCGGCGCGCTCGAAGGCGGCGTGCTCGGCGCACAGCGCGACGATCTGGTCCAGATCGTCGGGCAGTGCGCGGCGGATGGGTGGCAGCGGCTGGCTCATGGTCGATCTCCGTCGGCGCCGTGGCGGGCGGGTGTCACAGGCGCGTGGTCAGGGTGTCGCGCAGCCAGGCGTCGAAGTCGGGCGCCTCGGGCCGCGCGAGCACGTGGCGGATCCACGCGTGGGCCTCGTGCGCGTGCACCTGCACTTCCCAGACGCAGGTGACGATGTGGTGCAGGCCGAACGGCTCGAACGTGCCGCGCCCGCCGGGCGGCCGCGCGAACAGCCGTTGCGACACCATGTTCTCGCCGCTCCACCACGCCACGATCACGTAGCTGCCGTCGCGGCCGGCGTGCGCGATGCACCACGCGGCGCCGTGCGCGACGTCGCGGTCCGCGTCGCCGTTCAGCGTGTCCAGCGCGAGCGACGTGGCCTCGTCGAGGAGCGCGGGGTCGAGCGGGCCGCCGTCGGCGGTGATCGCGTAGCGCTTGAGGCCCCAGCCGTGGGCGATCACCGGATCGGCCGGCATCACCGGCCGCGCCACGTGCGCCGTCGCCGGCCGGAAGCCGGGGTCGAAGCCGCCGCGCTCCAGCGCTGCGGCCACGCTGAACGGCCGATCGGGGCGAGCCTGCCAGCGCCGGCGCAGCAGCTCGGCCTGTGCCTCGAGCGCAATGCGGTCGTGGTGGCCGCCGGCGCGCTGCCAGCCGGCGAGGTACTCGCGCAGGAAGCCCTCGACGCCGAGGCGCGCGAACTGCGTCGCGTGCACGAGCTCCTGGAACAGGCTTTGCGCCTCGTCGTCGGCGCTGTGCAGACGCTCGCGGCTGAGGCAGATGGTGTCGACCAGGGTGAGACCCGCGATGCGGTCGAGCGCGATCGGCGCGGGCAGCGGCGCGCCGCCCGCGTCGTGCGACGGCAGCGGCGGCACGTCGCGCATCGAGTCGAGCCGCAGCACGCGGACCGACTCGAGCACCGCGTGCGGGAAGTGGTCGCGCCACTGGCGCGCGAGCTCGGGCAGCAGCGGCTGGCCGCGCGGGCGCAGCGCGTCGCGGGTGCCGGTGACCCAGCGCGACGCGACGTCGACGAGGGATTCGAGATTCATGCGGGGCTCCTGTCGATGGACGCGGGCGCGGGACCGGCGTCCGCTGCGGCGTTGGCGTCGACGCGCGGGGCGCCACGCAGGTCGGCGCCGACCTCGCGCCACACGCGCGCGTAGTCGTAGAAGGGAATGCCGGGAAACAGGTGATGCACCTGGTGCAGGTGGTGGCCGGCCGAGAGCCAGCGCACCACGCGCGACTCCGGGCGGTACACCGTGGTCGCGCGATCCGGGTCGTCGGCGCCGCGCGCCGCGTAGGGACGGTGAGGCAGGTAGTTGAAGAGGCAGGCGAGCAGCGCGGTGGTGATGCGGCCGGGCACGAACCAGTACAGCAGCATCTCGCGGCCGTGGCCCGACCCGACGAGCACCGCGGCGGCGCCGAGCAGCAGCGCGTGCTCGGCCACGACGCGCAGCTGGTCGCCGACGGCGCGGCGACGCAGCGAGCGCAGGTAGAAGGCGTAGTAGAAGAGGTCGGTCGTCAGCCACGACAGCGGCAGCCACCAGCGCGGCCCCCTGCCGCTCACGATGTCGGGGTCGAGCGCCGGATCGTTGGTGTGCCGGTGATGCTCGAGGTGCAGCAGGCGGTAGGCGGTGTACGAGGCCGTCGGGCCCATGCCGATCGACGCGATCGTGCCGGCCAGCGTGTTCAGCCAGCGGGCCCGTGCGAGCGAGCCGTGCACCGCCTCGTGCATGACGGTGAACGACGCGTGCGCGACGATCAGCCAGCGCCAGACTTGCGCAGCCCGGTGGGGGCGAAACGCGCCAGCAGTCCGAA
>CAZFET010000003.1:28921-31004 GCA_964517545.1 uncultured Burkholderiaceae bacterium | reverse complement strand
AACACGCTCGCCGCCTACCGGCGCGACCTGCAAGGCCTGGCCGGCTGGCTCGCGCGCGAGAACGGCCGCCGCCTCGCCGAGGCCAGCGAGACCGACCTGCGCGGCTACATCGCCGCCAGCCACGCCGGCACGCGCGCGACCACCGCGAACCGCCGGCTCACCGTCTTCAGGCGCTTCTACCGCTGGGCGCTGCGCGAGCGGCTGGTCGCGGCCGACCCGACCTTGAAGCTGGTCGCGGCGCGCCAGCCGCTGCGCGTGCCCAAGAGCCTGACCGAGGCGCAGGTCGAGGCGCTGCTGGCCGCGCCTGACGTCGACACGCCGCTCGGCCTGCGCGACCGCGCGATGCTCGAGCTGATGTACGCGAGCGGGCTGCGCGTGAGCGAGCTGGTGACCCTGAGGACCGTGCAGCTCGGCCTGGCCGAAGGCGCGCTGCGCGTCACCGGCAAGGGCGGCAAGGAGCGGCTAGTGCCCTTCGGCGAGGAGGCGCACGCGTGGCTCACGCGCTACCTCGCCGAGGCGCGCGGCCTCATCCTGGCGGGGCAGTCGAGCCCGGCGCTGTTCGTCACCGCGCGCGGCGGCCCGATGACGCGGCAGATGTTCTGGACGCTCGTCAAGCGCCACGCGCGCACGGCCGGCATCGCCGCGCCGCTGTCGCCGCACACCCTGCGCCACGCCTTCGCGACGCACCTGCTGAACCACGGCGCCGACCTGCGCGCGGTGCAGATGCTGCTCGGCCACGCCGACATCTCCACCACCACGATCTACACGCACGTCGCGCGCGAGCGCCTGAAGTCGCTGCACGAGAAGCACCATCCGCGCGGCTGAGCGCGCAGCCCGGGCGCGTGGCACGCCCGCGCGGCGGATGCAGGTGCGGGTGCACCGGCAGCGGCACGGGCTCGCAGGGGCCGCGCACGCGCGCGTCGATGCGCGTGCCACACGCGCGCCGCTTGCTGCATCATCGGCGCCCGTCCCTCCCGTCAACGACTCCGGAGTACCGCATGTTCCGCATCACCCGACAGCGCTTCGTGCGCACGCTCGTCGCGGCCGGCCTCGCGCTCGGCACCGGACTGGCCGTCGCGCAGTCCGGCCGCACCGTGAAGATCCTCGTCGGCTTTCCGCCCGGCGGCGGCACCGACGCCATCGCGCGCCTGCTGGCCGATCGCCTGAAGGACGAGCTGGGCGCCACCGTCGTCGTCGAGAACAAGCCGGGTGCCGGCGGCCAGCTCGCCGCGCAGGCGCTGAAGGCCGCGCCGCCGGACGGCAACACCTTCTTCATCTCGCACGACCACACGGTCTCGATCCTGCCGCTGGTGGTGAAGAACCCGGGCTTCGACCCGGCACAGGACTTCGTGCCGGTGGCCGGCTTCGCGACCTTCGTCAACGCCTTCGCCGTGTCGGGCGGCACGCCGGCGAAGAGCCTCGCCGAGTACGTCGAGTGGGTGAAGACCCAGGGGGGCGGCAAGAGCGCGGTCGGCGTGCCCGCGCCGGCGTCGGTGCCCGAGTTCCTGGTCAAGGTGCTGGGCGAGAAGTACAGGCTCGACCTCGTGGCCGCGCCGTACCGCGGCAGCGCGCCGCTGCTGTCGGACATGCTCGGCAACCAGATCCCGGCCGGCGTGGCTTCGGTGCCCGAGCTGGTCGAGAACCACAGGAGCGGCAAGCTGCGCGTGCTGGCCGTGCTGGGCGGTGCACGCCAGAGCGCGCTGCCGGACGTCCCGACCCTGGCCGAGCTCGGCCTCGCCGGCTTCGAGGACAAGCCGTACTACGGCTTCTTCGCGCCGGCCGGCACGCCGAAGGCGGCGCTCGACCAGTTCGCCGCGGCGCTCGAGAAGGCCGTCGCGACGCCGGCGGTGCGCGAGCGGCTCACCACGATGGGCCTCGCCGTCGAGTTCATGCCGGGCCCGGTGCTCGGCGCGCGCGAGAAGGCCTACGCGCAGACCTGGGCCGGCATCATCCAGCGCAGCGGCTTCCGGCCGCAGTGACGCGGCGTGACGGCCTGGGCGGGCGACGGTCCCGGCGCACGACGGCTTCGGCGCACGTCGCCCTCAGCGCACGACGGGGTCGCGGTACCAGGCCGCAGCTTGGC
>CAZFET010000003.1:27453-28911 GCA_964517545.1 uncultured Burkholderiaceae bacterium | reverse complement strand
TGCGGGCTGAGGTCGAGCGCGCGCGCGATGAGCTTGTTGCTGTCGCCGGCGGCGATGCGCTCGAGCACCTCGAGCTCGCGCGCGCTCAGGCCGCCGGGCGACTCGACGGCCGTCGAGGCGGGCGGCGCCGCGGCGCCGCCGTCCGCGCGCGCGCACGCTTCGGCCAGCGCCGCCCACGCCCGCAACGCATGCACCGAGGCCTCGTCGAGCAGCGCGCCCCAGGGCGCCAGCGCCAGGCGCGGCAGCACGCTGCGCGCGAGCAGCACGCCGCCGAGACCGGCCCAGGCGGGCACCCGCTCGAACAGCGGCGCCAGGGTGCGCGCAGCATCGGCCACGCGGCCGATCGCGAGCTGTCCGTCGGCCAGTCGCAGCCGCAGCTCGACGGCGTAGCCCAGCCGCTCGATGCGCGACTCCTCCTGCAGCGACAGCTCGCCGAGCCGCACCGCCTCTTCGCGCCGGCCCTCGTGCCACGCGAGGTGGCCCTGCAGCGGACGCAGCAGCGCCTCGTGCGCGGCCGGCACCTCGTGCCCGAGCGACTGCAGCCGCTGCAGCCACTCGCGCAAGGTCGGCAGGTCGTCGTAGGCCGCGGCGATGCGTGCCGCGTAGAACATGTTGCCCCACAGCGACCAGTTGCCGCGGCCGGGCGGGTGCTGCTCGACCAGATCGCGCGCGGCGGCCAGCGCCTGCTCGCGCTGGCCGCGCATCGCCGGCAGCAAGGTGCCCAGCAGCTGCAAGGTGCCGCGCACGTTGGGCGGCTCGCCGAGCCAGTGCGCGTCGGCGCGGCCGAGCGCGAGCATCTCCTCGGCCGCGTCGAGCCGGCCGGTCCACGCCTCCTGGAAGCCGCGCTGCGCGTAGGCCAGCGCGCGCAGCGGTAGCGCGGTGTCGCCGCACAGCTGCAGCGCACCGCTCGCGTAGCGCTGCAGCGGCCCGGCCGTGCCGGGCAGACCGTTGAAGCGCGGCAGCGGATGGCTGCGATACCACAGCGACAGGTCGTCGCTGCGCTCGATCAGGCCGACCAGCTCGTCCATCAGCGGGCCGACGCGGTGCAGCGAGCCGAGATCGAGCGCGTGCCACAGGCAGGCCACCAGCACCACCACGCGTGTCTCGGTGCGCAGGCTCTCGCGCCGCAGGGTGGTCAGGCGCACCGCGCTGTCGGCCGTGCGGCCGAGCGCGTTGAGCGCGATCGCCTCGTAGCCCTCGGCCAGGCGCGCGCCGTCCTCGTCGCCGCGCGCGCGAAAGCCCGCCTGCGCGTCGTGCGTGGCCTCGGCCATGGTGCGGAAGTCCCAGCGGGCCCACGACAGCACGCCGCGCACGAGCCTCAGGTCGGGCGAGCGCAGCTGCTCGTCGCGCGGAAACTGCTCCAGCAGGTGCGCCACGCCGGCCAGCGCGCCGCCGGTGAGCAGCGCCGGCGCGTGGTCGCGCAGCACGACGGCAGCCTCGGCGAGATCGCCGGCGCGC
>CAZFET010000003.1:19393-27443 GCA_964517545.1 uncultured Burkholderiaceae bacterium | reverse complement strand
CGTTCGCGGCGGCGCGACGCAGCAGCGGCGCCAGCTCCTGCGGGTGCTCGCGCTGCAGGCGGTGTTCGAGCGCCGCGCGGAACAGGTCGTGCAGCCGCAAGGTCGGCTCCGACTCGTCGATCACGCTGACGAACAGCCCGCGGCGCTCGATCTCGTCGATCAGCGCGGCCGCGCGCGGATTGCCCGTCACCGCCGCCGCGCGCGACGCGGTCAGCTCCGCCAGCACCGAGCTGCGCGTGAGGAACTCGCGCAGCTCCGGCGACAGGCGGTCCAGCACCTCGGCGGCGAGGAACTCGAACATCTGCCGATCGATGGCGCCGGTGGCCGGCCGGTCGCCGGGCCGCATGCCGTTGAGCGCGAGCCGCAGCCCGACCGGCCAGCCCTGCGTGCGCTCGAGCATGCTGTCGGCGGCCGGCGTGTCCAGCCCCGACGCGGCGGCCAGGCGCCGCGTCTCGTCGAGGTCGAAGCGCAGGTCGGCCTGACGGAACTCGGCCAGCTCGCCGCGCGCGCGCAGCCGCGCCAGCGCGATCGGCGGGTCGACGCGGCTGGCGATGGCCAGGGTCCAGCGCGGCGACAGGCGTTCGAGCAGCAGGTCGAGGAACTCGTGGACCTCGGGCCGTTCGACGCGGTGCAGGTCGTCGACCATGATCACGCCGTGCGGCACGTCGCACGCGTCGAGCGCGTTCAGCAGCTCGATCGCCACCTTGCGTCGCGCGGCCGGCGTGTCGGCGCGCGAGGCCTGCGCCACCAGCGCCTCGGGCGCGATGCGCCACGGCGGGTCGTAGGGCTCGAGCGCCGCGACCAGGCACTCGAACAACTGCTCGGGCATGTCGCCCTCGTCGCACGCGATCCACGCGACCGCGGTGCCTTCGGGCAGCAGCGCGATCTGGCGCGCCAGCGCCGAGGTCTTGCCGAAGCCGGCCGCCGCGCTCACCAGCACCAGCCGGCTGGCCAGCAGCGCCTCGCGCAGCCGCGCTTCGAGCGCGGGCCGTTCGATCAGCCCGCCCGGACGCAGCCGCGGCGGCTGGATCTTGGTGCGCGCGAACGCGGTTCGGACGGGAGCGGAGCGTGCGACGACGGACGACACGGCGCGAATCGTAGCCGCGCGGCGGCCCGTCCGGTGGCGTCGCGCGGCGCGGCGCGCAGCCGGTCGCGAGGCCCGCCGCGCCGCTCCCGCGATCAGGCCGCGGCGACCGGGATCTTGCCGATGCGGGCCTGCCACTCGCGCGGCCCGGTGCGGTGGACGCTGGTGCCGCCGGCGTCGACCGCCACCGTCACCGGCATGTCCTTCACCTCGAACTCGTAGATCGCCTCCATGCCGAGGTCGGCGAAGCCGACCACCTTCGCCGCCTTGATGGCCTTGGCCACGAGGTAGGCCGCGCCGCCGACGGCCATGAGGTAGGCGCTCTTGTGCCGGCGGATCGCCTCGATCGCCACCGGCCCGCGCTCGGCCTTGCCGATCATCGCGATCAGCCCGGTCTGCGCGAGCATCATCTCGGTGAACTTGTCCATGCGCGTGGCGGTGGTGGGGCCGGCCGGGCCGACCACCTCGTCGCGCACCGGGTCCACCGGGCCGACGTAGTAGATGACGCGGTTGGTGAAGTCCACCGGCAGCTTCTCGCCGCGCGCGAGCATGTCCTGGATGCGCTTGTGCGCGGCGTCGCGGCCGGTGAGCATGCGGCCCGACAGCAGCAGGGTGTCGCCGGGCTTCCAGCTCGCGACCTCTTCCTTCGTGAGCCGATCGAGGTCGACGCGGCGGCTCTTGTTGTAGTCGGGCGCCCAATGCACGTCGGGCCACAGGTCGAGGCTCGGCGGCTCGAGGTAGGCCGGCCCCGAGCCGTCGAGCACGAAGTGCGCGTGCCGCGTGGCCGCGCAGTTGGGGATCATCGCCACCGGCTTGCTCGCCGCGTGCGTCGGGTAGGTGGCGATCTTCACGTCGAGCACGGTGGTCAGGCCGCCGAGGCCTTGCGCGCCGATGCCCAGCGCGTTGACCTTCTCGTACAGCTCGATGCGCAGTTCCTCGAGCTTGCTCGACGGCCCGCGCTGCAGCAGATCGTGCATGTCGATGTCGTCCATCAGCGCCTGCTTGGCCAGCAGCATCGCCTTCTCGGCCGTGCCGCCCACGCCGATGCCGAGCATGCCCGGCGGGCACCAGCCCGCCCCCATGGTGGGCACGGTCTCGAGCACCCAGTCCACCAGCGAGTCGCTCGGGTTCATCATCTTGAACTTGCTCTTGTTCTCGCTGCCGCCGCCCTTGGCGGCCACCGTCACGTCGACGGTCGAGCCGGGCACGAGCTCCATGTGGATGACCGCCGGCGTGTTGTCCTTCGTGTTCCGGCGCTCGAACAGCGGGTCGGCGAGCACCGACGCGCGCAGCACGTTGTCCTTGTCGAGGTAGCCGCGGCGCACGCCTTCGTTCACCGCGTCGGCGATCGAGCCGCCGAAGCCCTCCCACTTCACGTCCATGCCGATCTTCAGGAACACGTTGACGATGCCGGTGTCCTGGCAGATCGGGCGCCGGCCTTCGGCGCACATGCGCGAGTTGGTGAGGATCTGCGCGATCGCGTCCTTCGCGGCGGGGCTCTGCTCGCGCTCGTAGGCGCGCGCGAGGTGCGCGATGTAGTCGGCCGGGTGGTAGTAGCTGATGTACTGCAGCGCGGCGGCGACGGACTCGATGAGGTCGGCCTGGCGGATGGTGGTCATGGCGCGTCGGGTGGGCGAGGGAAGTGCGGGCGCGGGTGTGCGGACGCCCCGGCGGGCCGTGCGTCGCAGGCCGCATCGGGGTAACCCGGAGTTTATCGGCCGCGCCTTGCACGAAGCCTGCATGCTGTCCAGAGCGGCGGCGCATAGGACAGTAAGGCCCGAGGGTATCGACCGTGCCGAGCGCGCCCGCATCAAAATCGCGCGCCGACGATGAACCTGCTGTCCTCGATCGTCCTGCTGCCGCTGGTGCTGGGCACGGCGCTCTGCTTCTGGAGCGGCCGGGTCGAGTCGCCCGCGCGTCGCCGCCTCACGGCCTGGCTGGCCGGCGCGGTGACCGCCGCGTCGCTCGCGCTGCTGCTCGTGCAGGCGCCGGCCGTCTTCGCGGGGCAGACCCTGCTCGAGCAGCACCCGTGGGTGCCGGCCATCGGGCTGGACGCGAACTTCCGCCTCGACGGGCTGGCGCTGATGTTCGGGCTGCTGATCACCGGCATCGGCCTGCTCATCGTGCTGTACGCGGCGTACTACCTGCACGCCGAGGACCCCGCGGGCAAGTTCTTCACCCAGCTCATGCTGTTCATGGCGGCGATGCTGGGCATCGTGCTGGCCGACAACCTGCTGCTGCTGGTGGTGTTCTGGGAGCTGACCAGCGTGTCGTCGTTCCTGCTGGTCGGCTACTGGGGCCACAAGGCGGAAGCGAGGGCCGGCGCGCGCATGGCGCTGGCGGTCACCGGCGGCGGCGGCCTCGCGATGCTCGCCGGCGTGGTGCTGCTCGGGCAGATCGCCGGCACCTACGACCTGTCGCAGATGCTCGGCCGCGGCGACGAGATCCGCGCACACGCGCTGTACCCGCTGGCGCTGGTGCTCCTGCTGGTGGGCTGCTTCACCAAGAGCGCGCAGCTGCCGTTTCACTTCTGGCTGCCCGAGGCGATGGCCGCGCCGACGCCGGTGTCGGCCTACCTGCACTCGGCCACGATGGTCAAGGCCGGCATCTTCCTGCTCGCGCGGCTGTACCCGGTGATCGGTGGCACGCCGCTGTTCGAGGGCATCGTGGCGACGGCCGGGCTCGCGACGATGGCCTTCGCGGCCTACGCGGCGGTGTTCAAGCACGACCTCAAGGGGCTGCTCGCGTACTCGACCATCAGCCACCTCGGGCTGATCGTGTTCCTGCTCGGGCTGAACTCGCCGCTGTCGGCCGTGGCGGCGGTGTTCCACATCCTCAACCACGCCACCTTCAAGGCCTCGCTGTTCATGACCGCCGGCATCATCGACCACGAGACCGGCACGCGCGACATGCGCCGGCTCGCCGGGCTGATGCGCTTCATGCCCTGGACCGCCACCCTGGCGATGGTGGCCGCCGCGTCGATGGCCGGCGTGCCGCTGGTCAACGGCTTCCTGTCCAAGGAGATGTTCTTCGACGAGGCGGTGCGCGCGCAGCACGGCCTGGCCTGGGGCGTGCTCATCCCGCTGGCGGCCACCTTCGGCGGCATCTGCTCGGTGGCGTACTCGCTGCGCTTCATCCACGACGTGTTCTTCAACGGCGAGCCGAAGGACCTGCCGAACCCGCACCCGCACGAGCCGCCGCTGTTCATGAAGGCGCCGGTGGCGCTGCTGGTGATCGTGTGCGTGGCGGTCGGCGTGCTGCCCGCGCTGACCTTCGGGCCGCTGGTGCACGTGGCCGCGAGCGCGGTGCTCGGCGCGCCGCCGCCCGAGTACGAGCTCGCGCTCTGGCACGGCTTGAACGTGCCGCTGGCGATGAGCGCGGTCGCGCTGGTCGGCGGCGTGGCGATGTACTTCGCGCTGCAGCGGCGCTTCGACCTGCACCTGCACCATCCGCGCGGCTGGACCGGTCGGCTGCTGTTCACGCACGCGATCGACGGCGTCTTCGCGTGGGCCGGGCGCGTGACGGCGCGGCTGGAGAACGGCTCGCTGCAGCGCTACGCGGCGCTGATGGTCGGCAGCGCGATCGTGGCGGCGGCCTGGCCGTTCGTCGTCGGCGGCAGCGACGCGCCGGGCACCGGCGCGCGCGAGCTGCTGCCGGCCGAACCGCTCGCGGTGGTCGTGTGGCTGCTGCTGCTGGCCGCCGGCGCCGCGCTCGTGCTCGGACACCACGACCGCTTCCGCGCGGTGGTGCTGGTGGGCGCCGTCGGGCTGGTCACCTCGCTCGCCTTCGTGGCCTTGTCGGCGCCCGACCTCGCGCTGACGCAGCTGTCGGTCGAGGTGGTCTCGACCGTGCTGCTGCTGATGGGCCTGGCGCTGCTGCCGCCGGCCACGCCGCGCGAGTCCGGCCGCGGCCGCAAGCTGCGCGACGCGCTGCTCGCGCTGGGCGGCGGCGCCGGCATCGGCTGGCTGGCGTGGGTGGTGCTCACGCGCGACCACGACTCGATCGCGTGGTACTTCCTCGAGCAGTCGGTGCCGAAGGGCGGCGGCACCAACGCGGTCAACGTGATCCTCGTCGACTTCCGCGGCTACGACACCTTCGGCGAGATCACCGTGCTCGGCATTGCCGCCGTGGGCGTGCTCGCGCTGCTCGAGGGCTTTCGCGTGCGCCGGCCCGGGACCGACGCCGCCGGCCGCGCGTGGAGCTTCGCGCGCGAGCCGCTGATGCTGCGCATGGCCGCACGCCTGGTGCTGCCGATGGCCCTGGTGGCCACGGTCTACATCTTCTGGCGCGGCCACAACCTGCCGGGCGGCGGCTTCATCGCGGGCCTCGTCACCGCGGTGGCGCTGGTGCTGCAGTACATGGCGATGGGCCAGACGCGCGCCGAGGCGCTGCTGCGCGGCGGCGCGGGCCGGCGCTTCACGCGCTGGATCGGTGCCGGGCTCGGCATCGCGTGGCTCACCGGCGTGGGCGCGTTCTTCTTCGGCCGCCCCTTCCTGACCAGCGCCTTCGGCCACCCGGTGCTGCCGCTGCTCGGCGAGCTGCCGCTGGCCACCGCCGCGCTGTTCGACCTCGGCGTCTACGTCACCGTGGTCGGCGCGACGATGCTCATGCTGTCGGCGCTCGGCACCGTGAGCAAGGAGGCGAAGGCATGAGTGCGCGTGTGCGCGCGAGCGTGGGGGCCACGGCGAGCGCCGCGGGGCCGTCCCGAGGCGCGAGGGCCCCCTCGGGGGGCAGCGAGTGCGCGCAGCGCGCGAGCGTGGGGGCGGCATGACCAGTCTCGAGTTCCTGCTCGCCAGCGGCATCGGCTGGGTCACGGCGTGCGGCATCTGGCTGATGCTGCGCGGGCGCACGTTCCCGGTCGTGCTCGGGCTCACCTTGCTCGGCTATGCCGTCAACGTGTTCATCTTCGCGATGGGGCGGCTGTGGAGCGGCGTGCCGCCGATCCTGGCCGGCGGCAGCGCGGTCGCCGACCCGCTGCCGCAGGCGCTGGTGCTGACGGCCATCGTGATCGGCTTCGCGACCACCGGCTTCGTGATCGAGCTGGCGCTGCGCAGCCATCACGAGTCGGGCACCGACCAGGTGGACGGGCGGCCCGAGGCCGCGCGGCGCGACGGCGAGGGCGCAGCGTGAACCACCTGCCCGTGCTGCCGGTGCTGCTGCCGGTGCTGACCGCGGTGCTGCTGCTGCTGGTCGGCGACCACGGCGGCGACGCCCGCGGCGGCCACGGCCACCGCAAGCTGCGCTGGGCGCGCGCGCTGTCGGTCGGCTCGGCGCTGGCCGGCCTGCTGATCGCCGCGCGGCTGGTGGCGTTCGCCGACGGCGGCGAGCTGCTCGTCTACCGCCTGGGCGACTGGCCCGCGCCGTTCGGCATCGTGCTCGTGGTCGACCGGCTGTCGGCGCTGCTGCTGCTGCTCACCGCCTGCGTCGCGCTGCCCGTGCTGTGGTATGCCGCGGGCGGCTGGGACGCGCACGGGCGCCACTTCCACGCGCTGTTCCACTTCCAGCTGATGGGCCTGAACGGCGCGTTCGTGACCGGCGACCTGTTCAACCTGTTCGTGTTCTTCGAGGTCCTGCTGATCGCGAGCTACGTGCTGCTGCTGCACGGGCAGGGTCGCGAGCGCTACCGCGCCGGCGTGCACTACGTGGTGCTGAACCTCGCGGCATTGGCGCTGTTCCTGGTGGGCGTCGCGCTGATCTACGCCTTCACGGGCACCCTGAACTTCGCCGACCTCGCGCTGCGCGTGCCGCGCGTGTCGGGTGCCGAGGCCGGCGTGCTGCAGGCCGCGGCGCTGGTGCTGCTGGTGGTGTTCGGCTTCAAGGCCGCGCTGGTGCCGCTGGCGCTGTGGCTGCCGGCCACCTACGCGGCAGCCAGCGCGCCGGTGGCGGCGCTGTTCGCGATCATGACCAAGGTCGGCGTGTACGCGATCGTGCGCGTGCACGGCGTGGTGTTCGGCGACAGCGGCGGCGCGTCGGCGCTCGTCGTGCAGCCGCTGCTGCTGCCGCTGGCGCTGGCCACCTGCGCACTCGGCGTGACCGGCGCGCTGGCCGCGCACTCGCTGCCGCGGCTGGTGGCCTGGCTGACCGTCGCGTCGGCGGGCACCATCCTCGCGGCGATCGGGCTGTTCGGCGTGGCGGCGTGGGGCGCGGCGCTGTACTACCTGGCGCACAGCACCTTGGTCATCGCGGGGCTGTTCCTGCTCGCGGAACTGGTGGCCGCGCAGCGCGGCGACGCGGGCGGGCGCCTCGAGCCCGCATCGCCGGTGGCGCAGCCGGCGCTGCTCGGCACCTTGCTGCTGCTGGCCGCCGCGTCGAACGCCGGGCTGCCGCCGCTGCCCGGCTTCATCGGCAAGCTGATGATCCTCGAGGCATCGTCGTCGCATCCGTGGGCGGCCGCGGTGTGGAGCGTCGTGCTGCTGGCGTTCTTGTTCCCGCTAGTGGGCCTGGCTCGCCCGGGCGGTATCCTCTTCCGGTACACGCGGCTCTTCGCGCCTGTCAGGGCGTCGGGCGCGAGTCCCCGCCTGGTGGCCGCCACCGTCGCGCTGCTCGGCGCCGGCGTGGCGATGAGCGTGTTCGCCGCGCCGCTGCAGCGCTACACGCTCGACGCGGCGCGGCAGCTCGGCGACCGCGCGGCCTACGCGCGCGCCGTGCTGCCCGAGACCGGCGGCGAGCGCGCCGTCACCACGCGGCCGTACCGTGTGACGCCGCCCCGGACACCACCACCGACGCCGCAGGAGGTGCCGCGATGAACCCGGTCCGCGACGCGGGGCCTGCGCGCTCCGGCTGGCTGCCGCACCCGGTGCTGTCGCCGCTGCTCGCGGTCGCGTGGCTCATGCTGCAGCAAAGCCTCGCGCTGCCGCAGCTCGTCGCGGCCGCCGTGATCGGCGTGGTGGTGCCGCGGCTCGTGCACGGCTTCCTCGGGCCGGCCAGCGGGGCGCGCCGGCCTGCCGTCGCGCTGCGCCTGGCGGC
>CAZFET010000003.1:15792-19370 GCA_964517545.1 uncultured Burkholderiaceae bacterium | reverse complement strand
GTGGTGCTGTGGGACATCGTGCTGTCCAACTTCACGGTCGCGCGCATCGTGCTGACGCCGGGCGCGGGCCCGCACCCGGCGTGGGTGCGCGTGCCGCTGGCGCTGCGCCACCCGCGCGCCGTCACCTTGATCGCGACCATCATCACCACCACGCCGGGCACCGTGTCGTGCGTGGTCGACGACGAGCGCCACGAGATCCTGGTCCACGCGCTGGACTGCGACGACCCGGCGGCGCTCGCCGCGCAGATCCGCGAGCGCTACGAGCAGCCGCTGAAGGAGATCTTCGAATGAACGTGCTCGACGCGGCACTCGACTTCGCCTTCGGCGCCGTGGCGCTGGCGATCGCGCTCACCGCGTGGCGGCTGCTGCGCGGCCCGACGCCGGCCGACCGCGTGCTGGCGATCGACACGCTGTACATCAACGCGGTGGCGCTGGTGGTGCTGCTGGGCATCCGGCTCGGCACCGACCTGCTGTTCGAGGCCGCGCTGATCGTCGCGATGCTCGGCTTCATCTCCACGGTGGCGCTGGCGCGCTACCTGAGCCGCGGCGACGCCGTCGAGTGAGGACGCCGCGATGAGCACCTTGCCGCTGTGGGCCGAGTGGAGCGTCGCCGCGCTGCTGGTGCTGGGCGGCGTGTTCACCGTCGTCGGCGCGATCGGCCTCGTGCGCTTCGACGACTTCTTCATGCGCTTGCACGCGCCGACCAAGGCCACCACGCTCGGGGTCGGCGGCGTGCTCCTCGCCAGTCTGGCGATGAGCTGGATGCGCGGCGACTTCGGCGTCGAGGAACTGCTGATCACCCTGTTCCTGTTCGTCACCGCGCCGGTCTCGGCCAACCTGATGGCGCAGGCCGCGCTGCACCTGCGCGTGCGCTCGAAGGCGCCGCTGCCGGACGACGTGCCGCGCGACTGAGCGCGATTGCGCCCATTGCGGCATCGGGATCCGGCCGAGGCGCTCGCGCAGCGGCGGCGATGCGCGTAAGGTGCGCATCGGGTACGGCGTCGCGGCGCTTCGCGCCGCCGACCGGGCCTCGCAGGAGTGGGCGCATGTTCGCGCGTATCGTTGCCGCGCTGGTCGGTCTGCTGGCGGCGCTCGCCGTCGCCACGGCGGCTGCCGCCCCGGCGCCGCTGCTGCGGCTGCAGGAAGCCATCGGTCCGGCCAGCGCCGACCTGCTGGTGCGCACGCTGCGGAAGGCGGCGGCGTCCGGCGCGCCGCTGGTGGTGGTCGAACTCGACACGCCCGGCGGACTCGATACCTCGATGCGGCAGATCATCCAGGCCATGCTCGCGTCGCCCGTGCCGGTGGTCGTGTACGTGAGCCCCGAGGGCGCGCGCGCCGCCAGCGCCGGCACGTACATCCTCTACGCCGCGCACGTGGCCGCGATGGCGCCGGCCACCACGCTCGGGGCGGCCACGCCGGTGGCCATCGGCATGCCCGGCACCGAGCGGCGCCCGCCGTCGCGCGAGACGCCGGCGTCGGCGCCGGCCGACGGCGCGACGGGCCCGCCCGATGCGATGACCGCCAAGCAGGTGAACGACGCCGCCGCGTTCATTCGCGGCCTCGCGCAGCAGCGCGGTCGCAACGCCGCGTGGGCCGAACGCGCCGTGCGCGAGGCGGTGTCGCTCACGGCCGACGAGGCGCTGCGCGACAACGTGATCGACGTCGTGGCGCACGACGTGCCGGAGCTGCTGCGCAAGATCGACGGGCGCACCGTGCGGCTGCACGCCGGCGAGACGGTGCTGGCCACGCGCGGGCTGGCCACCGTGGAGGTCGTGCCCGACTGGCGCCAGCGCCTGCTGTCGGTCATCGCCAACCCGAGCTTCGCGCTGGTGCTGCTGATGATCGGCCTCTACGGGCTGATGTTCGAGTTCTCGTCGCCCGGCTTCGGCGTCGCCGGCACGGTCGGTGCCATCTGCCTGCTGCTGGCGCTGTTCGCACTGCAGCTGCTGCCGACCAACTACGCCGGGCTGGCGCTCATCCTGCTCGGCATGGCGCTGCTGGCGGCGGAGCACTTCACGCCGACCTTCGGCGTGCTCGGCGTCGGCGGCATCGTCGCGTTCGTGGCGGGCGGCATCCTGCTGTTCGACCGCGACGTGCCGGGCATGGGCGTGCCGCTGCCGCTCGTGTTCGGCCTGGCGGCGACATCGGCGCTGCTGGTCGCGCTGGGCGGCGGCATGGCGCTGCGTGCACGGCGCAGCCCCGTGGTCAGCGGCCGCGAGGAGATGATCGGCGCGCGCGGCGAGGTGCTGCCGGGGCCGGGGCCGGAGCTGTGGGTGCAGGTGCACGGCGAGCGCTGGCAGGCGCGTGCCGACGCGCCGCTGGTCCCCGGCCAGACCGTGCGCGTGCAGGCGGTCGACGGCCTGGTGCTGCAGGTGCAATCCGAGTCCGCCGATGCAGGCGGGAAAGGCGAACCGAGATGATGCTCGACTTCAACATCGGCCTGGGCGGCGTGCTCGTGCCGCTGCTGCTCGTGCTGCTGGCCGCGTCGCTGCGCATCCTGCGCGAGTACGAACGCGGCGTCGTGTTCCAGCTCGGGCGCTTCTGGAAGGTCAAGGGTCCGGGTCTCGTGGTGGTGGTGCCCGGCATCCAGCAGATGGTGCGCGTCGATCTGCGCGTGGTGACCATGGACGTCCCGGCGCAGGACGTGATCTCGCGCGACAACGTGTCGGTCAAGGTCAACGCGGTGGTGTTCTTCCGCGTGGTCGACCCGCAGAAGGCGATCATCCAGGTCGAGGACTACCTCACCGCGACCGGCCAGCTCGCGCAGACCACGTTGCGCGTGGTGCTCGGCAAGCACGAGCTCGACGAGATGCTCGCCGAGCGCGAGCGGCTCAATGTCGACGTGCAGCGCATCCTCGACGCGCAGACCGACGCGTGGGGCATCAAGGTCACCAACGTCGAGATCAAGCACATCGACCTCAACGAGTCGATGGTGCGCGCGATCGCCCGGCAGGCCGAGGCCGAACGCGAGCGGCGGGCCAAGATCATCCATGCGGACGGCGAGAAGCAGGCGGCGGCGGCACTGCTGGAGGCGGCGCAGATGCTGGCGCGGCAGCCCGAGGCGATGCAGCTGCGCTACCTGCAGACCATGACGCAGGTGGCCGGCGACCGTGCATCGACGGTGGTGCTGCCGCTGCCGATGGATCTCATCGGTCCGCTGCTGGCCCGCGCGCGCGGCGACAATGGCGGCGCATGATCGACCGCGTCCGCCGCCTGCTGCCGAGCCCCGAAGCCGTCCGCGCCAACCGCTGGCTGCGCTGGCTCGGGCCGGCGCTGCACCATCCGCGGCTGTGGCATGTCAGCCGGCGCGGCATCGCGCTGGGCATGGCGCTCGGCGTGTTCTTCGGGCTGCTGATCCCGATCGCGCAGATTCCGTTCGCGGCGGCGGCCGCGGTGGCGTTGCGCGCCAACGTGCCGACCGCCGTGGCGAGCACGCTGGTCACCAACCCGGTGACCTTCGGGCCGGTCTACTACGCGGCCTGGCGCATCGGCAAGGCGGTCCTCGGCGAGCCGGTCGCCGAAGGCGACGCACCGCCGGCCCCAGACGTGGCGGGCGCCCCGGCCGACGAAGGGTGGTT
>CAZFET010000003.1:10475-15782 GCA_964517545.1 uncultured Burkholderiaceae bacterium | reverse complement strand
CGTTTCTCCGCAGTGCCCTCGTGCTGGGGCTCGCGATCATGGCCTCGGCGGTCGGCCTGGCGACCTACCTGCTCGTGTCGTGGATCTGGTGGCTGCGCGTGCGCTGGAAGCGCCGCCGGCGCACGCGCGAGGCGGTCTGAGCGGCGGTGCCGACGCTTGCATCTTCCGTGGTCGTCGGTCTTCCGGTGCCCGCGATCGTGTTCCTCGGCGACCGCGATGCCACCGTGCCTCCGCGCAATGCCGACCGCCTCGTCGAGGCGGCGCTGCAAGGCACAGGCGCCGTGCCGCAGCGATCCGGTCGCGGGCCGGCGCTACCACCCGCACGCTCTGGAGGTCCGGTGGCGACGAGGTCAGGGTCGAGCAGTGGCTGGCGCACGGCGCGGGCCACGCTGGGTGCGGCGGGCGCCCGGCCGGCAGTCACACCGATGCAGGCGGCCCCGAGCCAGAGCCGAGATGCTGCGCTTCTGCCTCAGCCGCCGCCGCGCGACGGGCGGCCGAGGGCCTCATGACGTCCTTGGGGCGTCGACGAACTCGATCGCTTTGCTCGCGACGTAGCGCCGGAAGTCGAACAGCGGCATCGATGCCGAGCCGCGCGAATTGCCGTCGCGCCAGCTGATCGTCACGTCGCTCGAGGTCTCTTCCACCTCGCAAGGGCCGGTGCGTATCGCGACGCTCGGGCCGTCGCCGCCGCGGTACTCCACGAGGCCGACGATGCGTGCAAGGCTGATCATGCGCGAATCATCGGCAGCCCTGCGGCGGCGATCTGTTCGGCAGCACACTGACACGCCAGGCACATCGGCCGATGCTTCCTCTCGGACTTGGAAGGAAGCGCCATGAACAGCCCCGTGCAACACCCCCTGGCCGACAAGGCCGAAGCGCTGGTCGACTCGGCCGCGCAATCGACCGGACGTGCCCTCGACAGCGCCGAGCGCGCCGCGCGGCAATCGCTCGGCTCGCTGGCCGGTGGCGTCGAGAGCGCACGCCAGCTCGCCGGCCCGGCGCTGCACGATCTCGCCGCGAGCGCCGAGAATCTCGCGCGCAGCAGCGCCCACGCGGTGCGCGAGCGCGCGCTGCGCGCGCGCGACACGAGCGCGGATTTCGTGCGCGAGCATCCGATGCAGGCGCTGATGATCGCCGCCGGCGTGGGCGCAGCGCTCGTGCTGCTCGGCCGCTTCGTCTCCACCCGAGGGGGCATCCCGGACCGTACCGCTGAACGGGCAATCGCCATGCCCGCCGTGCATCCGCTGTTGCGCCTCGTCGTCGAACGGCCGCACCTGCTTGCCGAGCATGTCTCGGCGTACGCGGTCGTGTTCGCCGAAGAGAGTGCGATGGCAGCTTCACGGTGGCGCCGCCGGCTCCTGTGGCAGCTGATCGCCGGCGCCTGCGCCGCGGTGGCCCTGACCCTGGCAGGCGTGGCCGCGATGCTCTGGGTGGCCGTGCCGCTGGCCCTGGCCGAGGCCGGCTGGGTGTTCGTCGCCATGCCGGCGCTGGCCCTGCTGGCCAGTGTCGCCGCTGCTGTCGTGGCCCTTCGCGCCGGTGCCGGAGCGTCGTTTGCCACGCTGCGCCGGCACGTGGCGGCCGATCTTGCGCTGATCCGCGAGTCGCGGCCGACGCACGCGCCGTGAACGAGCACGCTGCCGGCCTCGCTGCCGCCGACGCGCGCCTGGTTGCGTCGCGCGCTGCGATGGCACAAGTCCTCCCGGCCGGTGACGCCGCGCCCGGGGCTCCGGCCCGCTCCATCGGCGCACACGTGCTCGACGCGGTCGAGGCCGATGCCCTGCACCATCCGGTGCGCGCCGGCTGGCAGCTCGCCGAACTCGCGGCTCGCGATCGATGGGCGCCGCTGGTGCACGAGCATCCCTGGCGGCTCGTCGGCGCCGGGGTGCTGGCCGGGGCGGTGCTCGCTGCCGCACGGCCGTGGCGCTGGGTGCTGCCGGCTTCCCTGCTCTCCGGCGTGGTCTCGCAGCTGGCGTGGCGGTCGCTGGCCGGCGTCCTGGCCGCGCGGCCGCGCGATCCAGCAGGGCCGCCGCCCAGGGGCCGAAGCGTGCCCTGAGGGTTCGGCACCGTACAGACCGGCGCGCGCTGTGGGCCCAGCATGGCGCATGGGTACAAGCACACAGACGACGCCCGCCTCGCGCTCGGCATTGCAGCGCTGGGATGGCGAAGGCGGGGCCGTCGCACGGACTCCCGCCAGCAGCGCGACGTCCAGCTTCGACGATGCCGAGCTGGTGCAGTTGCGCATGCGCGTGGTCGCGCTCGAAGGCATCGTCCTCGCGCTGCTCGCGCATGGCTCGGGCCCGCAGCGCAGCGCCGCCGCGCGCATGGCCGGGCACATCCTGCCGAGGATGGGAGCCACTCCGCACCCGCTCACCATCCGTGCGGCGCGGCGCATCACGCAGCTCGTCGATCGCGCCCACCGTCTCAACGCGGCACGTGGCCAGCCGATCCGATGAACTCGCTGTCCTCTCCCGGACCGCCACCGTCCGCCTGGAGCACGGCCTCCTTCGGCCACGCGCCGGATACATTGCCGGCCGACCTGGACACGCTCGGCGAGCACCTCGGCCGCTGTCGCGGCCATGGCGGTCGCTGGTTCGTGTTGCGCTGCCGCGTCGAGGCGATGCAGATGTTCGTGGCCTCGCACATCGTCACGACGCTGGTGGCGGTGGCGCTGCTCGTGGGTGCCGCGCTGCTGGTGCTCGATTGAACACTCCAGAATGAAGACACCTCGATCACCGTTCGGGTTGAGCCTGTCGAAGCCCTCGCGACGACGTTGGTGGGGCCTCGACAGGCTCAGCCCGAACGGACGATGTGGCTGTCGCGCAGCATGGAAAGCTCGATAGGTGCGCGGTGATCCCTGGAAGCGCCTGCTTCCGGACGCGCCGCGCACGCTTCGCGACATCCTCGATCCGCGCCGCGGCGCGCCGCAGCCGCCGATCCGCTCCGAGATCTTCGGCCCGGAGCGCTTTGCGCAGCACGGCCGCAGCCTCGGGCAGACGCACCGCGCCGAACGCGCCGCGCTGACCGCGGCCACTTTCTTCCCGCGCCTGCGCACCAACATCCGCGTGCTGCGCGAGGCGCACCACGCGATCGGCGAGCAGGCTGCCACCGGCTACGACGTGAGTCCCGCGGCCGAGTGGCTGCTCGACAACTTCCACCTCATCGAGGCGCAGCTCGAGCAGATCCGCGATGCGCTGCCGCGCAGCTACTTCCGCTCGCTGCCGTTGCTGCAGGACGAGCCCCTCGCGGGACTGCCGCGCATCTACGGCGTGGCCTGGGCGTTCGTCGCGCACACCGACGGCGCATTCGACGACGAGCTGCTCGCGCACTTCCTCAACGGCTACCAGGAGACGCGCGAGCTGAGCCTGCGCGAGATGTGGGCACTGCCCACGACTCTGCGCGTGCTGCTGATCGAGAACCTGCGCCGGCTCGCCGAGCGCGTGGCCTGCAACAAGGCCGCACGCGAGGTGGCCAACCTGTGTGCCGACCGCATCGAGACCTTCAGGGTGTCGGTGCTCGACGAAGTGCTCGCGCTGCTGGTCCGGCGCGGCGTCGGGCGGATGTTCCTCACGCAGCTCTCGATCCGGCTGCGCGACCGGCGCGCTGCCGCCGACGAGTTCGGTCCTCCCGGCCTCGAGGCCTGGCTGCACGCCGCGCTGCCCGACCTCGCCGAAGCGCAGACCCAGCACCTTGCCGGTCAGACCGCGGACAACCTGAGCGTCAGCAATGCGGTGACCTCGCTGCGCACGATCGGCGATGCCGACTGGCCCGACATCGTCGGCCGCGCCAGCGTGCTGATGCAGCGCATGCTCGCCTCGCCGCTGTTCGAGGCCGAGCACCCCGACACGCGCGACCGGACCTTGCACGACATCGAGCGACTCGCGCGCCGCAGCGGCCGCAGCGAGCTCGTCGTCGCGCAGACGTTGCTCGAGCACATGAGCGGCGACGCTGCCGACGGAGGCGACGCGGCGCTCGCGAGCCACTGGTTGCGCGGTCCCGGGCGCGCCGAACTCTGTGCCAGCCTGGGCCTGGACGACTGGCCGGCGGCGCCGGTCCGCGCGCTGGTGCGGCGCGCCGCACTGCCGGCCTATCTGTTGACGCTGCTCGGTGCCAGCGCCGTGCTGGTGGCATGGCTGCTCGCGCAGCCGGTGGGTGCCTCCGGGCCCTGGATCGCCGCGGCGGCCGTGCTGATGTTCTTTCCGGCGTCGGAGGCGGTGACTGCGGTGGTGCACCGGCTCGTCAGCGAGTCGGCGCGGCCAAGCCATCTGCCGCGCCTCGCCTGGCCCAGCGGCATCCCGGCCGCGCACCGCGTGATCGTCGTGATTCCGGCGCTGCTCGGCGGTGCGGAGACCGTCGCGCCGCTCGTGCACCGGCTGCTGTTGCACGCGCTCGCCAACCCGGAACCCGAGGCGCAGTTCGCGCTGCTCAGCGACTGGGCCGACGCCGACGCCGAACACCTGGACTCCGATGCCGCGTTGCTCGATCTCGCGCGGCAGCAGATCGCCGATCTCAACACGCGCCATCCGGCGGCGGCCGGCGCGGCGCCGCGGTTCCTGCTGCTGCACCGCGAGCGCCGCTTCAGCGAGACGGAGCGGCGCTGGATCGGCTGGGAGCGCAAGCGCGGCAAGCTCGAGCAGCTGGTGGCGGCACTGGCCACCGGCGAGCACGGCGCGTTCCTCGACCTCGGCGAGCTGTCGAGTCCGGCGCGGGCCACGCGCTACATCGTCACGCTCGATGCCGACACGCAGCTGCCACCGGGGCGCCTGCGCGACCTCGTCGCCGTGGCCGCGCACCCGCAGAACCGCCCCCGGCTCGATCGCTGCGGCCGGCGCGTGGTGTCGGGCTTCGGGATCCTGCAGCCGCATCTGGTCACGCCGCTGCCGACCGCCCGCGAGGCGACACCGTTCCACTGGCTGTTCGCCGGCCAGTGCGGCATCGACCCGTACAGCGCCGCCAGCTCCGATGTCTACCAGGACCTGTTCGGCGAGGGCAGCTTCAGCGGAAAGGGCCTGCTCGACGTGCAGGCCCTGCACACCGTGCTGCATGCCCGTCTGCCCGAAGGCCAGGTGCTGAGCCACGACCTGCTCGAAGGCGCGATGGCGCGCTGCGCGGTGGTGACCGACATCTCGTTGATCGAGAACGCGCCGTTCCACGCCGACATGGCCGCCTCGCGTGTGCACCGCTGGACACGTGGCGACTGGCAGCTGCTGCCGATCCTCTTCGCATGGTGGCGCTTTCCGCTCGGGGCGGTGAGTCGCTGGAAGATGTTCGACAACTTGCGCCGCTCGCTCGTCGAGCTGATGGCGCTCG
>CAZFET010000003.1:0-10465 GCA_964517545.1 uncultured Burkholderiaceae bacterium | reverse complement strand
CCGCCGGCGCGGCCGGTCCGCGGCTCGGTGCGGTAGCCGCCTTCGTGCCGCGTCGTCACAACGTGGCGGTGTGCCACTTCCTCGCCCGCGCGGCCAGCGAGCTGGCGCGTGCGCTGCTGGCCGGTGCGTGGCATCTCGCGCAGCTGCTGCCGCAGGCGCTCCAGGCCGCGGACGCGATCGTGCGCGCCCTCTGGCGCACGGTGGTCAGCCGCCGCCACCTGCTGCAGTGGACCACCGCCGCGGCGGCCGAGGCGGAGGCCACCACCGAAGCGGCGGCCCTCTGGCGGCGCCACGGGCTCGAGTCGCTCGTGGCGCTGCTGCTGCTCGCGGTGCTGCTGGTCGCCGGCACGCCGCATCCGGCGCTGACCGTGCTGCTGTGCGGCGTGTGGGCATGCGGGCCGCTGTGGACGCGGTGGGTGAGCCGGCCGCGTCGCACCGAAGCGCCGGAACTGCCCGACGCGGCACGGCACAACCTGCACGAGATCGCCCGCGACACCTGGCGGCTCTTCGAGCGTTGCGTGGGGCCGGACGATCGACACCTGCCGCCCGACAACCTGCAGATGCTGCCGCACGACATGGTGGCGCACCGCACTTCGCCCACCAACATCGGGCTGTACCTGCTGAGCGCCGCGTGCGCGCGTTCGTTCGGCTGGATCGGCACGCAGGACCTGCTCGCGCGGCTGGAGGCAACACTGGCCACCCTCGCGACGCTGCCGCGCCACCGCGGCCACCTGCTCAACTGGTACGACACGCAGACCGGCGCGCCGCTGCTGCCGATGTACGTGTCCACCGTGGACAGCGGCAACCTCGGTGGCCACCTGCTCGCGGTCGCCTCGGCCTGCCGCGAGTTCGCTTCGCGGCCGCACGATGGCGCTGCCCCGCGGCGCGCGATCGCGCGTTCGCGCGCGCGCCTCGCACCCGAGCTCGCCGCGCGGCACCGGTGCACGCCGGCGGCCCGCGTCGCACTTCGCTGGGCACTCGCCGATCACGGCCGCACGCGCCGCTCGGCGCTTCGTGATGCGCTGGCGGCGTTGCGCGCCGACGGTGACGTCGACGCCCGCGCGCGCCTTCTCGCGCTCGCCGGGTCCTTCGAGCGGCTGGCGTTCCTGCCCGAGTACGGTTTCCTCTATCACCGTCGTCGGCGCCTGTTCCACATCGGCTTCCGCGTCGCCGAGCAGCAGATCGACGCGGGCTTCTACGACCTGCTCGCGTCCGAATCCCGCCTCACCAGCCTGCTTGCCGTGGCCAAGGGCGATGTGCCGGTGGCGCACTGGGCGGCGCTTGGCCGGCCGTTCTTCGGCGCGGGCGCCGGTGCGGGACTGCGATCATGGTCAGGCTCGATGTTCGAGTACCTGATGCCCACGCTCGTGCTCGACGAGCCGCCGGGCAGCGTGCTGCGCGACGCCGCGCGCGCGGCGGTGGACGAGCAGATCGCGTTCGGCCACGACCAGGCCGCGCCCTGGGGCATCTCCGAGTCGGCGCACGCCGGGTGCGACCACACGCTCGCCTACCAGTACGCACCGCAAGGCGTGCCGCGGCTGGCGCTGCGCCGCACGCCGCCGGACGAACTCGTCGTCGCGCCCTACGCCACCGCGCTGGCGGCGATGGTGGCGCCGCTCGAGGCGGCGCGCAACTTCGCCGACCTCGAGGCGATGGGCACGCGCGCGCGCTACGGCTTCATCGAGGCGCTCGACTTCTCGGCCGCACGCCAGGGCGGCGGCGAGGCCTTCACGCCGGTCATCACCTTCATGGCGCACCACCAGGGCATGACGATCGTGGCGCTCGCCAACGTGCTGCTGGGCGGCACGCCGCGCCGCTGGGGCATGGCCAACCCGTCGCTGCAGGCGGTCACCTCGCTGCTGCACGAGCGCGCGCCGCGCGAGGTGTCGGTGCTGCCCGAGCCGGCCACCGGCCCGCCGGTGGCCACCCAGCGCAGCGCGCCGCGGCTGCTGCGCCACGTGTCGCCGGGCGCGAGTGCGATCGAGCCGACCCAAGTGCTCAGCAACGGCCGCTACACCGTGCTGTTGCGCCCGAACGGCGCCGGCGAGAGCCGTTGGGGCGCCACCGGCCTCACGCGATGCCGCGACGACGCGTTGCGCGACGCCTGCGGCAGCTTCTTCTACCTGCGCCGTCCGGGCGGCGACGCGGTCTCGATCACGCAGCATCCCGCGCCCGACGCGGCGGCGCACTACCACAGCGTGTTCCATGCCGACCGCGTCTGCTTCGACGCGGCCTGGCCTGCGGTGCAGGCGCATGCGACGGTGTGGGTGAGCCCGGAGGACGACATCGAGTTGCGCCGCGTCGAGGTGCGCAACCTGGGCGAACGCGTGCTCGAGATCGAGCTGATCTCGGCCTTCGAGCCGACACTGGCCGATCCGCGCGCCGACGAGGCGCACCCGGCGTTCTCGAACCTGTTCCTGAGTGCGCAGTGGCAGCCTGCGCAGCAGGCGCTGCTGTTCGAGCGCCGGCCGCGCCTCGCGCATGAACGCGGTCTGCTGGTGGCGCACTTCATCGCCGGCTTCGATCCGCAGGTGGTGGGCGTGTCCGCGCAGACCGACCGCGCCCGCTGGCTCGGCCGCAATCGTCCGGCGAGCCGGCCACTGGCCGAGTTCGACGCGGTGGCCTCCGGTACGTTCGAGCGGCGCGAGATGGTGACCGGGCTCGATCCGGTCTGCGCGCTCGCCGTGCGCCTGAGCATCGCACCGGGTGCCAAGGCCGAGCTCACCTTTGCCACCGCGGCGTCCGACGATGCCGCCACGCTGCGCGCCGTGATCGACAAGCACCGCCAGCCGAGCCACGTGCAGCGCACCTCGCTGATGTCGGCCACGCTCGCGGGGGTGCGGCTGCGCGCACTCGGCATCGGCGCCGAGAACTTCGCCGTGCTGCAGACGCTGACCACTGCGCTCGTGCAGACGATCACGCGGCCGCTGCGCGCCGTCGCGCGCGACGACGCGCCCGAGGCCTGCGACCGCCGCACGCTGTGGGCGGCGGGCATCTCCGGCGACCGGCCGATCGTCCTCGTCTCGGCCGGCGTGCTGCACGGGCGCGGCCTGCTGCGCTCGCTCGCCCAGGCGCTGCGGCTGTGGGCATGGGGCGGCATCGCCTGCGACCTGGTGATCGTGAATGCCGAACCGGCGTCGTACCAGATGGATCTGCAGCACGAACTCGCGGCTCTGCGCGACCGGCACCTGGCCGACAGTGCGGGCACGGGCGGTCCGAACGTCACCGCGCTGCACGTGGTGCGCGCCGACGACCTGCCGCCCGGCGCGCTCGGCACGCTGCAGCGGCTCGCGCGGCTGCGCCTGAACGCCGACGGACGGCCGCTGCTGTACCACCTGCGCGAGTGGCAGGCGCTGCACGAGGCGGCGCTCGTGCAGCGCCAGGCCGTCTCGACCGCGGCGCTCGCGCCGGTGGTGGCGAGAACCGCGCTGGCGGCGCCGAAGGGATTGTTCGAGGGCGTGGACGCTGCGTTCGGCTTCGACGTGTCGGCCGAGCGTCGCCCGCCGCGGCCGTGGATCAACGTGCTGTCCAACCCCGGCTTCGGCGCGCAGCTGTCCGAAGCGGGGGGCGGCTTCAGCTGGGCCGTGAACAGCCGGCTCCACCAGCTCACCGGCTGGTCGAACGATCCGGTGGCCGACCCGCCGTCGGAGTGGTTCCTGATCCAGGACCTGCGCAGCCTCGACGTCTGGAGCGTGACCGCGGGTGCGTGGGGCGACGCGCGCATCGACTACCGCGTGGTGCATGGCCAGGGCTTCAGCCGGGTCACGCATCGGCGCGGCGATCTCGAGATCATGGCCAGCTGGTGCGTCGACGCGCATCACGCCGTCAAGCAGGTGGTGTTGCGGATCACGCATCGCGGCACGCGCACGACGAAGCTGCGCCTGGCCGCGGTGGCCGAGTGGACGATGGGTGCCGGCCGCGCCGATCGCGGCACGGTGCGCACGGCCTTCGTCCGCCAGCGGCTGCCGGCCGGCCGCCTCACCGCGCTCGCGGCCACGCAGCTCGAGCGCTCGGCCGGCTTCGGCGGCGGCACGGCCTTCCTCGGGCTGGCCACGTCGCCCGGCGACGACGTCATCGACTGGACCTGCGACCGGCGCGAGTGTTTCGATGCGGCCGGCCAGGCGGTGCTGCCCGACCACTTCGGCCAGCGCGCCGGCGACGGGCTCGATCCGTGCGCGGCGCTTTCCACGCGCTTCGAGCTCGCGCCCGGCCAGACGATCGAGCGTGTGTTCCTGATCGGCTGGGCCGCGAGCTCCGCGACCGCGCGGGAGCTCGCCACGCTTGCCGCCGCCGTGCCCCCCGCGCAGCGTGCCGACGACGTCACGCGGCAGTGGGACGGCCTGCTCGGCGCGACGACGGTGAAGACTCCCGACCCGCTGTTCGATGCGCTCGTGAACCGCTGGCTGCTCTATCAGGCCGTGTCGTGCCGCCTGTGGGCGAAGGCCGGCTTCTACCAGGCCGGTGGCGCGACCGGATTTCGCGACCAGTTGCAGGATGCGCTCGCGCTCGCCTGGGCCGCGCCGGCCATGCTGAGGGCGCAGATCGTGCGCTGTGCGTCGCGCCAGTTCGCCGAGGGCGACGTGCAGCACTGGTGGCACGCGCCGCTGGGCGCCGGTGTGCGCACGCGGTTCTCCGACGATCTGTTGTGGCTGCCGCATGCCTGCGCGCATTACCTGCGCACGACCGGCGATGCCGGCCTGCTCGACGAGCACGTGGCCTTCCTCGACGGCCCGGCCGTCGCGGCGGATGCGGAAGATCACTACGACACGCCCGCGGTGAGCGCCGAGTCGGCCTCGGTCTACGAACATGCGGCGCGCGCGATCGATCACAGCCTGCGTGTGGGCGTGCACGGCCTGCCGCTGATCGGCACCGGCGACTGGAACGACGGCATGAACCGCGTCGGCCACGGCGGACAGGGCGAGTCGGTCTGGCTCGCCTGGTTTCTCTGCAGCGTCGTGGCCGACTTCGCCCCGCTGGCCCGCGCCCGCGGCGAGGCCGATCGCGCGCTGCTGTGGGAGCGCGCTGCCATCGGATGGAAGGAGGCCTTGCAGGGCCCGGCCTGGGACGGCGCGTGGTACCGGCGCGCCTTCTTCGACGACGGCAGCCCGCTCGGCTCGCAGGCCAACGCAGAGGCACGCATCGACCTGATCGCGCAGGCCTGGGCGGTGCTGTCGGATGTCGCACCGCCCGAGCGTCAACGCCTCGCGATGGACGCGGTCGAATCGCACCTCGTGAATGCCGACGCGGGGGTGCTGCGGCTGCTCGATCCGCCGCTCGTGCATGCGGTGCCGAGCGCCGGCTATCTCCAGGCCTATCCGCCCGGCGTGCGCGAAAACGGCGGCCAGTACTCGCATGCCGGGGTCTGGGCCTTGATGGCGCAGGCGCGGCTGCACGGCGGCGCCGACGACGCCGCGCGGGTGTGGCGCGACTTCACGTGGCTCAGCCCCGCGCACCGCAGCGCGGATGCGCGGCACGGCGCGGCCTACGGCCTCGAGCCCTACGCGATGGCCGGCGACGTCTACAGCCAGCCGCCTTACGTCGGCCGGGGCGGCTGGAGCTGGTACACCGGCGCAGCCGCCTGGCTGCACCGCGCGGCGATCGACTCGATCTTCGGCCTGAAGCTTGATGCCGATGTGCTTCGCTTCGAGCCCTGCATCCCGCCGCACTGGGACGAGGCCGAGCTGACGCTGCGGCGCGATGGCCGGACGATGCGCTTCGTCCTCTCGCGCGACGCCGCGCGGGCGGGCGATGCCGTGCGGCTCTCGCCCGGCGAGGCGCTGTGCTGGACCGAGCTGCCGAGCCACAGTCGGTTCGTCGTGCCGATCGAAGCCGAGTCGGTACGCCAGCGAACAGACCGCGCGACCGCGACGCCCTAGATTGCGGCATGCGGTCAGCTCGACCGCGCATTGAGAACTCCCTCATGCCCAATTCCCGCGCCACCGCTCGTGCCACACCGCTGCTGATCGCCGAGCATGCACCGCTGACGCTGAACGAGGCCGCGATCGATGCGGCCCGCGCCAGCCTGCACGACGGCGCCGTCACGCCGAATGTCGGCCCTTGGCGCCACGACATCGTGCGCCTGCTCAACGACGCGCTCGCCACAGAACTCGTCTGCGTGCTGCGCTACAAGCGCCACCACTTCACGGCGGCGGGGCTCGCCTCTCCGAAGATCGCCGAGGAGTTTCTCGTGCATGCCAACGAAGAGGCGGGACATGCCGACCGGATTGCGGCGCGCATCGTGCAGCTCGGCGGCGAGCCCGACTTCTCGCCGGACTCGCTCACCACACGCAGCCATGCCGAGTACGACGAGTCGAGCGACCTGAAAGCCATGATCCGATCCAACCTCGTCGCCGAACGCGTCGCCATCGAGGCCTACAGCCAGATGGTCGCGCTGATCGGCGACAAGGACTCCACCACTCGCCGTCTCGTCGAGGACATCCTCGCCGACGAGCAGGTCCACGCCGAAGAACTCAAGGACTGGCTCGCCGACTGAAACGGCCGTTCCCACCCGTCAACCACAGGGGCAAGACCATGGACCTCAACATCCGCCGCACCCTCATCGCCGCCACCACGGCCGCCTTCATGATCGCCGCCGCCGGCTGTGCCGTCACGCGCGGCCAGGAGTCCGTCGGCGGCTATGTCGACGACGCCGCCATCACCACAGCCGTCAAGGCACGCATGCTGGAGAACAAGGACGTGGCCGGCACGAGCATCCGGGTCGAGACGCTCAACGGCACCGTGATGCTGTCGGGCTTCGCCAAGAACGCCACCGAGAAGTCGACTGCCGAGTCGCTCGCGTGGAAGGTCGCCGGCGTGAAGTCGGTCAAGAACGAAATCGCGGTGCAGCCATGAATTGGGACCGCGTCCAGGGAAACTGGAAACAGCTCACCGGCAAGGTCAAGGAGCAATGGGGCAAGCTGACCGACGACGACCTCGATGTCGTCGCCGGCCGGCGTGACCAGCTCGCCGGCAAGACCCAGGAGCGCTACGGCGTTGCCACGGACGAGGCCGAGAAGCACCTGTCGTCGTGGGAACGCAAGGCGACCGACGCCTGGTTCGAACCCGCCGACGACGGCTCCGAGCGCTGAGCGGGAGGAGCCACCATGCTCCATGACGCAGCCGCTTCGGCGTGATGCCCAGTGCCTCCTGCCGCAGCCGCGCGAGCAGGCCGGGCAGCAGGTGGATCTCGCCGATGTCGGTCATGCCGATCGTGAACGCGCGCTCGGCCCGCGCCCGCTCGAAGTGGGCGCGCTGGTTCAGCCCGCCGTGGAGCATCGCCAGCGCATAGCCCTCCGGCTCGGCGAGCTGGTCGGCAAACGGCGTCGGCTCCATGTCCTCGGGGGAGCGCAGGAACAGCTCGTCGCCGAACAGCTTGCGCAGCTGGCCCGGCGCGTTGCCCACGCCGGGCTGAGAGTCGCCCAGGTTCTCGGCCCCTTGGAGACGCGCCGCTCCGCCAGCAGCTGGTCGAAGACCACGAGCAGGTTCAGGCCGACTTCGTGCAGTTCCATCGCGTCGCTTCACCGTCGTCACCCATGGTGATGCATCGCATAGGCCCAAAGCCATCGGCTGATGGACCTGCGGCGCCCATCACGCGCGGCTTGGAACGGCTGATCCAGCCGCTGCGCGAGCAGACCCAGGTCGCGCCGGGCGCGAACCTCCCGACTCTTCGGCCTGCAGCCCCATCGTGCCGAGGGCATCAAGCTGTCCAACGCCCCGTTGTTCATCGAGGGGGCTCATCGACTTGACGCAGGATCTCGCGTTCCGCTGCGACGACCTCCGCACCGCGCGGCATGGGCGTCATGCCACGCGGGCCGCCTGCGAACGGCGGATCGTTGAAGTGGTCGCTTGGGCGCGTCAGCAAGCCTCTGGGGTCGGCTGACTCAGCCGGCGGCCGGCGCCTTGACGATCATCACCGGCACCGGCGACAGCGCGAGCACCTTGGTCGCCACGCTGCCCAGCACGGCCCTGGCCAGACCGCTGCGACCGTGCGAGCCCATGACGATCAGGTCGCAGCCCTGCGAGCGCGCGGTCTCGACGATGCCGCGCGCGGGGTCGGCGTCCTCCACGACCAGCGGCGACACCTTCACGCCTTGCGCGGCGGCGGCCTTCACGAGGCGCTCCGACGCCACGGCCGCCGCCTCGCGGGCCGCGGCCATCCACGCGTCGCGCCCGGCGACGCTCACGGCGCCGATGCCGGCATAGGGGTACGGTTCGAGCACGAACACCGCGTGCAAGGTGGCGCCGGCCAGTCGCGCCAGCGCGATCGCGCGGTCGGCGGCGGCAAACGAGACGTCCGACCCATCGGTGGGCAGCAGCAGCTTGTCGTACATGGCGGTTCCTCGCATCGGCTGACGGTGGGCAGCGCGGCCGCGCCACTCGACGCCGCCGCGATCGAAGCCTAAGCTCACGCCACGTGCAGTACCTTGAGCAGGGACAACATGCAGTTCGTCCTGTCCGCCGGCGCGATCCTCGTCGTGGTGCTCTGGGGCCTATGGTCGCCGGCCTCGCTGGGCGCCGTGTTCGACCAGGCGCTGGCCGCCATCACGCACAACTTCGGCTGGCTGTACCTCTGGACCGTGCTGGGCCTGGTGGTGATGGCGATCGCGCTGGCCGTGAGCCGCTACGGCGAGCTCAAGCTCGGTGGCGAGGACGACGAGCCCGAGTTCTCGGTCGGCGCGTGGTTCGCGATGCTCTTCGCGGCCGGCATGGGCATCGGCCTCGTGTTCTGGGGCGTGGCCGAGCCGCTGTCGCACTACGGCGCGCCACCGCCCGGCGTGGCGGCGCGCACGCCCGAGGCGGCCAACGCCGCGCTGCGCTACAGCTTCTTCCACTGGGGCCTGCACCCGTGGGCGGTGTACAGCGTGGTGGCGCTGGCGATCGCGTTCTTCCAGTTCCGGCGCGGCGGCTCCGTCCTCGTGAGCACCGCCGTCGCGTCGCTGCCGTGGCGCGGCATGGCCCGCCTGTCGCCGCTGGTCGACGCGCTGGCGGTTGTGGCCACCGCGTTCGGCGTGGCGGCCTCGCTGGGCATCGGCGCGCTGCAGATCAACAGCGGGCTGCACGCGGTGTTCGGCCTGCCCGTCGGCACGGCAAGCCAGGTGGCGATCATCGTCGTGACCACGCTGCTGTTCGTGGGGTCGGCCGTCACCGGCGTGGCCCGCGGCATCAAGTGGCTGTCGTCGTTCAACCTCGTCGTCGCGGCGTTGCTGGCCGCCGCGGTCTTCCTGCTCGGGCCGACGGTGACCATCATCGACACCTTCACCAACACCCTGGGCGCGTACCTGAGCGAGTTCGTGCGCATGAGCCTGCGCATGACGCCGTTCCGCGACAGCGAATGGGTCGGCTCGTGGACGGTCTTCTACTGGGCGTGGTGGATCGCGTGGTCGCCGTTCGTCGGGCTGTTCATCGCCCGCGTGTCGCGCGGGCGGACGATCCGCGAGTTCGTCGCCGGCACGATGATCGCGCCGGCGCTCGCGGCGTTCGTGTGGTTCTCGGTCTTCGGCGGCACCGCGCTGCAGTTCGAGATCCGCGGCGTCGCGCCCGTCGCCGAGGCGGTGAAGGCCGACGTCTCGACGGCGCTGTTCGCGATGTTCGACGCGCTGCCCGGCGGCACCGTCATGGCCGTGGTGGCCACGGTGCTGGTGCTCGTGTTCTTCGTCACGTCGGGCGACTCGGCGACCCTCGTGCTCGGCATGATGAGCAGCGGCGGCGACCCCGACCCGAAGGCCAGGGTGAAGATCGTGTGGGGCGTGCTCGTCTCGGGCATCGCGATCAGCCTGCTGCTGGCCGGCGGCGTGAAGGCGGTGCAGACGGCCACCATCGTGTTCGCGTTGCCGTTCACCGTGGTGATCCTGCTGATGGCGCTGGCGCTGTGGCGCGCGGTGCGCGAGGACTGGCGCGAGCAGCAGCGCCGCGAACGGGCGCTGCGCCGACGCATGCGCGAGATCGCGGGCAAGTGAGGTCCGGCACCCGCCTTGACCGCGATCAATCGATCGGCCGGAACCCGGCGGCGCATCGGCGATCCCCTTTGAAGGGCCGCGCGTCGCGGCCCGCTTCACGAGGAGTCGCCGCATGCTGCAGGACAAGGTCGCACTGGTCACCGGTGCCGCATCGGGAATCGGCCGGGCCATCGCGCTCGCCTTCGCGCGCGCCGGCGCGCGCGTCGCGGTGTCGGACGTCGACGCCGACGGCGGCGCCGCGACGGTGGACCTGCTGCGACAGGCCGGCGGCGACGCGCTGTTCGTCGCCGCCGACGTGAGCCGCGCCGACGATTGCCGCGTGCTCGTCGAACGCACGGTGCAGCGCTGGGGCCGCCTCGACGTGGCGTGCAACAACGCCGGCATCGGCGGCGAACTGGCGCCGACGGCCGACTACCCGCTCGCGGCCTGGCAGCAGGTGATCGGCGTGAACCTCACCGGCGTCTCCCACGCCCTGAAGTCCCCGATCCCGGCGATGCTCGCCGCCGGCG
>CAZFET010000002.1:33412-40013 GCA_964517545.1 uncultured Burkholderiaceae bacterium | reverse complement strand
CGTCGATTGCGCAGGCCAAGCTGGCGGCGCCTCGAGCCATCCCGGCACTTCGGCCCCAGGCCTTCGAGAACCTGCGGCGATCCGCTACCTTCCTCGAACAGTCGCGCCAGGACGGATCGCCGATCGAGGGCGACCGCCGCAAGCGCACCCACCGTCTGCGCTACTGCCTCGAGCGATCCGGCATCGACGAATCCCTGTTCTTTGCGAAAGTCAGGTCGACGGCGCTCAACACCCTGCGACAGGGTCCCAAGTGGGCCTTCCACGCGCAGCAGCCCCTGCGCATGGCACTGGCCGCCTAGGAACGGCGGTCGGCATCGCATCCCTTCACGCGCCTCGCTGCAGCCTCCCATGCGAATCCTCGTCGTCGAAGACAACGCCAAGCTGGCAGGCCATCTGCGTCGGGGGCTCGCCGAGAGCGGCTACGTCGTCGATGTCGCAACCGATGGGATCGACGGGCGCCACATGGCGATGGAGGGAAGCTACGACCTGCTTCTGCTCGACGTCATGCTGCCTGGGGCCGATGGCTTCACATTGCTCGAGACTCTCAGGCAGCACAAGGACACGCCGGTGATCATGTTGACCGCCGCTGACAGCGTGGAAGACCGGGTGCGAGGCCTGCGCGCCGGCGCCGACGACTACTTGGTCAAACCGTTTGTCTTCACAGAGCTGCTGGCGCGCATCCAGGCCGTCCTGCGCCGCGGTGCCGCAGGTGCGCACCACGAACCCGACCGCATGGTGCTCGGGGACCTGGAACTGGACACCATACGTCGACGCGCGTTTCGCGCCGGCACGCGCCTGGATCTCACGGCCCAGGAGTACACGCTGTTGTCCGTGTTGCTTCGCCATCGCGGTGAAGTCATGTCACGCACGGTGCTCACCGAACTCGTCTGGGACATGAACTTCGACGGGGACTCGAACGTGGTGGAAGTCGCGATACGGCGTCTGCGCTCCAAGCTCGACGAGCCGTTCCCGACCAAGCTGCTTCACACGGTTCGAGGGATGGGCTACGTCCTCGAGCTGGACCGCGGCAACGACACGGATGCGTGATGACCTGGCGCCATCCCTCGATCGCAGCCCGGCTGACTGCCGGCCTTGGCGTGGTCGCACTCGTCGTCTTCTCGACTGCAGGTTGGCTGCTGCAACGGGCCCTCGAGTCCGAATTGGTCGATGCGGATCAAATGAAGTTGGCAGGCAAGGTCAGCGTCGTCCTTCACTTCATCGACGCAGCCAATCGTTCAGGCGATCGTGCAGCCTTGTTTCATCACCTCGACGACCTACGCATCGGCCACGACGGCCTCCACATATGGCTGGTCAACGAAGGAGGCGACACTATCTACGGCGCGTCGAGCACCACTGGAACGACGGTCGCGCCACGGCCAGCGCCCGGTGTCCGCGCGGATGTGACAGAGGCTGCCCTGCCGTCGGCATCGTTGTGGCCGGCCGGCCGGTTGCGCGTGGCCATCGAGTCCGGCCCCCGCGATGAGCTCCTCCGTTCGCATCTCGCGACGCTGGTCCTGATCTGTGCCTTGGGCGTCGGCTCGACCGTGCTGCTGAGTTGGGTCGCCATCGGTCGCTGCCTCAGGCCGGTGTCGCAGCTCTCGGCGGAAGCCAGCGACATCACGCCCAGTTCCATGGGACGGCGCTTGACCGTTCCTCCCGAAGGCGCCGAGCTGACAGGGCTGGTGCGCGCATTCAACCAGGCGCTTGACCGGCTCGAGGACGCCTATGCGCAGTTGCAGGCCTTCAATGCCAACGTGGCTCACGAGCTGCGGACGCCCCTGGCTTCCTTGGTCACGGGCACGCAGGTCACGCTGTCGTCGCCAAGATCTCGCGAGGACCTGCGCGAGGTTCTGATGTCGAATCTCGAGGAACTGCAGCTCCTGAACGCGCTGGTCAACGACATGCTGTTTCTCTCCCGCGCAGATCGCGGCGACCGGGCGGAGGGACTGGAAGATGTCGCGCTCGGGTCCGAGGCGGACAAGGCCATCCGCTACTGCGACGCATTGCTGCAGGAAGCGGGCGTGGCCGCGGAACGCTCCGGCGACGCCACGGCGGTGTGCAACCCTCCGCTCGTGCTGCGCGCCCTCGTGAATCTACTCACCAACGCCATCCGCCACAGCCGAGCCGGGGACACGATTCAGGTCCTCATCGAGCCGGACCACGGGCTCGTCGCGCTGAGTGTCCTCAACCCCGGAATCGAGATACCGGCGCCGGTCCGAGCCCAGATGTTCGACCGCTTCTATCGTGCAGACTCCTCGCGCTCACGAGGGCAAGCGGGCCACGGCCTGGGATTGGCCATCGTCGCGGCCGTCGCACGGATGCACGGCGGGACTGTCTTCGTCGAACGCATCGGCCAGGCCAATCGTGTCGGATTGACGCTTCCGGCCGGAGACACCCCCTCGAGCGTGGACCCGGTCGAGGGAGTTGCCGTCGTCGGGACTGCGCCCGTTATGCCGTTGCCGAACTCGACGGCACGTCCAGCCCGATCGCTGTGACGCCATCCGCCGACCTGGCGAACGGTTCGCCTTGGTGCATTCGGGCGATGGCGGCGACGATGGCCAGGCCCAACCCATGGTTCGACGTCCCCGTCTGGCGCCGGGACCGCTCAGCCCTGTAGAAGCGGTCGAACAATCGCGGCAGGTGCTCCTGCTCGATCGAACTGCCCTCGTTCTCCACCGCGATCCGCACCCTGCCTGCGTTCGACGCGATCCGAACCTTTATCGTCGAGCCGGTTTTCGCGTAGCGAGTCGCGTTGCTCAACAGGTTGGACAGCGCGCGACGCAGGAGTGACACGTCGAACGCACCCTTCGCATCCCCTTCGCAAACCGCTGACAGGCTTCGCTCCTGAAGCGCGGCCTCGTGGTACTCGATGATCTCGCCGAGCTCGGCAGCGAGGCTCGTGACCGGTGCGCGGCGCGCGGACGCGCCGCGGTCCGCATGCGAAAGAAACAGCATGTCGTTGACGATGATCGCGAGCCGCCTCAGGTCCTCCAGGTTTCCGGCGATCACGTCCTGCAGTTCGGCAGCGGGACGGTTGCGCTGTAACGCCAGTTCGCTCGACCCGATCAAGGTGGTCAGCGGTGTCCGAAGTTCGTGCGCAACGTCGGCATTGAAGCCCTCCAACTGCGCGTACGCGCGTTCGACCCGCATCAGCAGCGCGTTGAAGCGATCGACCAGCGGCCGGAGCTCGAGTGGCTGCCCCGCTCCGTCCAGCCGCAGCCCCGCTCGTCCCAGAGCGACGGCATCCACTTGGGCGGCCAGGGCGTGCACCGGCAGGAGGCCCCTGCGGACCAGCAGGTACCCGGTCACGCTGACCAGACCCGCGCCGACGAGGGAGGCTGCCAGCAGGATCCAGCCGAGACGCTGGAGCAGATCCAGGTCGCGGGTGACATCCAACCCCAAGACGACCCGGACACCGCCGCCGGTGCCCGCGAGCCATGTGTCATCCCAGGAGCTCTGCTTGAAACGGCGGTTCGAACCCTCGTCGCCATGCCCGGCGTGCGGCGGAGCGCGGAAGAGAACAAGCCCTTCGCGCGACGTGATGGACAGCGTCATGTCCTCATGGCCCGCCAGAAAGTCCTTCAGCTTGTGCTGCAGTTCTTCCGCTGCGGATGTCCCAGCCGCCTCGGCAAGCGCATGGCGGACAACCGCGCTCTTCAGCGCCAGTTCCTCGTGCTGGCGGCTCTGCAGAACCCACAGGTTGACGGCGTACACCGTTCCGGAGACCGCAAGCGCAGCGACCAACCCCTGCAGCGCCAGCCACCGGGACAGACGAGTCCCGAGGGATTGATCACCAGCGGCGACGACGCGCCACCTCACTCCTGACGCTCCTCCATCACGTAGCCCATTCCGCGGACCGTGTGGATCAGCTTGAACTCGAACGGCTCGTCCAGCTTCGCGCGCAGCCGGCGCACCGCTACCTCGACAACGTTCGTGTCGCTGTCGAAGTTGATGTCCCACACCTGTTCCGCCATCACGGTGCGCGACAGGACCTCTCCGCGCCGACGCAGAAGAAGCACGAGGAGATTGAACTCCTTCGGGGTGAGTTCGAGCCGCTTGCCGGCCCGTGTCGCCTTGCGGCGTGCCAGGTCGACCTCCAGATCCGCCAGCCGGAGGCTGGTGGGAAGCTGCCCCTCCCGATCTCCCCCGCCGCGGCGCAACAGGGCCTGGACCCGCGCCGACAACTCGGAAAACGAGAACGGCTTGACGAGGTAGTCATCTGCGCCACCGGTCAGCCCCTTGACCTTGTCTTCGACGGCGTCGCGGGCCGTCAGCATCAGGACAGGCGTCCTGCGCTGCCTACGCAGCTCTGCGAGCACCTCGAAGCCGTCGCGGCCCGGCAACATCACGTCGAGGACGATCAGGTCGTACGTGCCCTCGACGGCGAGATGGAGTCCGTCGATGCCGTCGTGAGCCAGGTCGACCACGTAGCCGCTCTCTGACAGGCCCTTTCGCAGGTACTCCGCCAAGCGGACCTCGTCTTCGATCACGAGAATTTTCATGGGCAGATTCTCCACCAGCCGTCGCGTCTCCTCGATTACGACTTGGTCATCTTCCAGTCCGCATCTGGTCAGCACGCGGCCCATAGAGTGAAGCCTCGCATTCATCAACAACTCACGAGGTTCACCATGCGTAGAAATACCATCTTCACAGCCACCCGCGCGCTTGCGGCCGCCGCCGTCATGGCCGGCTCCCCGCTCTTTGCAGCGGCCCAACACCAGATGGCCCAGGGCGCGCCCGGCACTGCCAACACGACCGAATCGACCCGGCCCGCGGCGCTCACGCGAGAGCAGGTCCGCGCGGAGGTCGAGAAGGCGATGCGCGACGGCACGTGGCGCTGCCGGACCAGCAATCGCGGCTGGTGCTCGAACGAACCCGTGGCGACCGCCAAGCCCGACGCAGACAAGCGCCCGTAAGCTCGGCTGGGGCTGCGCCGTGACCACACGCCGGCACGTCCTGGCGCTTGCGGCATCGGCGACGTCGCTGGTGCTCCTGGGTTGCGCCAGTACGAACTCAGATGTCGGCCGGCGCGGCGGCCCCTACTGCTATCGAAACGCCCGAAAGCGTCCGATCGTCTGCACCTCGGAGTCGACTCCCGGCCTCGATGTCGAGGCCGGGGCCAAGCGATTCGAAGCGGATCCCAGTGCGTTGACCGTCTACGCGAGTTCTGTAGCCATCGCATGAGGATTCAGCGACAGCCGAGTCCCTCTGGCCAAGCCAAGGTACCCACGGTCAAGCGCTCTGGCGCGCTCGCCGTCCCACTTGCAGCCCCGTCGTCCTGCGGTGTCCGAGTCCGGTCGCCGCCGTAGGGCTCTTCTCCTGCCCCCGTCGTTCCTGCGCCAGCGAGTCAATGATCGGGCAATCGGGCCGGTCGTCACCATGGCAGCAATGCACGAGGTGCTCGAGCGTCGCCTTCATGGACTGGAGTTCCTTGAGCTTCTCGTCCAGCTCTTCGATGTGAGCCTGCGCCAGCGCGCGCACTTGTCGGCTGGGGCGCATGCGGTCCTGCCACAGTCCAAGCAACTCGCGGATCTGCTCGATGGAGAAACCCAGATCGCGCGACTGTCGGACGAAGCGCAGCGTGCTGACTTCCTTGTCCGTGTACTGGCGGTAGCCGGACTCGGTCCGTACGGCTTCCGGAAACAACCCGACGCTCTCGTAGTGGCGAATCATCTTCGCCGAAACGCCCGAGGCCTTCGCCGCTTCGCCGATGTTCATGCTCATCTGGTGCTCCCTGACACGGCCACGGGCTGCGATTGCTCCGGGCGCTGCGCGGCCGGCGCGTCAGCGGCACCCTGCCAGCGCCGCAACGTCAATGCGTTGGCCACGACGCTCACGCTGCTGAAGGCCATCGCCGCGCCAGCGATGACGGGACTCAGCATCCCCAGCGCGGCCAGCGGGATGCCAAGCACGTTGTAGCCGAATGCCCAGAACAGGCCCTGCTTGATCTTCGAGTAGGTACGGCGCGAGATGTCCAGTGAATCCGCCACGAGCCGCGGGTCGCCGCGCATGAGCGTGATGCCAGCCGTCTCGGTCGCTACGTCGGCGCCGCCCGCCATCGCGTACGACACGGACGCCGCGGCGAGTGCGGGGCCGTCGTTCAGGCCATCGCCGACGAACGCGACCACGGCGCCGGCGTCGCGCAGTTCCTTCACGACGGCCGCCTTGTCGCCCGGCAAGACTTCGGCGCGCACGTCGTCGATGCCGAGTGCCTTCGCGACAGCCTCGGCCGCGCCCCGGCTGTCCCCGGTCAGCATGACCGTCCTGATTCCCAGCTGATGGAGCCGCGCCACCGCTGCAGCGGCGCTTTGCTTGATCGTGTCACCGAACGCCAGCAATCCCAGCAGGCGCCACTGGTCCCCTTCCGAGCCGACCAGCCAGGACACGGTCTTCCCTTGCCCTTCGAGCCGCCGCGCCTCGCCCAGCAGATGGCCCTCGTCCAACTGGAGCTCGCGCAGCATCCGCGTGCTGCCCAGCGCCAGTTTCCGGCCTCGGACCGTGCCTTCGACACCACGACCCGGAAGCGCCTTCGCATCTTGGGCTTCCGGCACCGGCAGCCGCTCCTCGCGCACCTTGTCCATCACCGCCACCGCGAGCGGAT
>CAZFET010000002.1:30158-33402 GCA_964517545.1 uncultured Burkholderiaceae bacterium | reverse complement strand
GACTTCTGGAGGGCGGCCGCAAGCCGCAGCACGTCGTCACGATTCGAGCCTTCGGCCGCCGCCACCGCCGCGAGCGACGGCTTGCCTTCGGTCAGCGTGCCGGTCTTGTCGAAGGCGACCACGGTGACCGCATGCGCGACCTCCAGGGCTTCGGCGTCCTTGATGAGGATGCCGTGTCGCGCGGCGACCCCGGTGCCGGCCATGATGGCCGTCGGCGTCGCCAGGCCCAGCGCACAGGGGCAGGCGATGACCAGCACGGCCACCGCGTTGATCAGCGCATGTTCCCAGTCCCCTGTGAAGATCGCCCAACCGACGAAGGTTGCCAGCGCGACGCCGAGGACGATCGGGACGAACACCGCGCTCACGCGGTCCACGATGCGCTGGATGGGCGCCTTCGCTGCCTGGGCCGACTCGACCATCCGGATGATGCGAGCCAGCGTCGTCTCCGCACCGATGGCGGTCGTGCGAACGGTCAGCGCGCCTTCGGCGTTGATGGCGCCGCCGGTGACCATGTCTCCGACGGCCTTGGGCACCGGCAGGCTCTCGCCGGTGATGAGCGATTCGTCGACGTGGCTGCGCCCCTCGACGATTTCGCCGTCCACCGCGACGCGGTCACCCGGCCGGATGACGACGATATCGCCCACGATGACTTGCTCCACCGGGATGTCGACTTCCGCCCCATCCCGGCGCACCCGCGCGGTGGTCGGCCGCAACGCGTTCAGCGCACGGATGGCGTCGGCGGTTTGCCGCTTGGCCCGGTGCTCCAGCCACTTGCCCAGCAGGACCAGCGTGATGACGGCCGCCGACGCCTCGAAGTAGAGGTGCGGCATGCCGTGCCCGGCGTGCTTGAAGAGCAGGTACACGGACAGTCCGTAGGCCGCGGAGGTGCCCAGAGCCACCAGCAGGTCCATGTTCCCCGTCTTGGCGAGCACAGCCTTCCAGCCGGCCCGGTAGAAGCGCCAGCCCAGCCAGAACTGGACCGGCGTCGCCAGTGCCAGTTGTGCCCAGCCGCCAAGCATCCAATCGATGCCGAAGAGCGACAGAAACATCGGCGCGATCAGCGGCAGGGTCAGCGCGACGCTTGCCGCCACCGGCCACCAGACCGGCAGTCGCGGAGCCGCCTTGGGCTTCTCCTCCTGGAACTCCCTCGCCGCGTAGCCGGCTTTCTCGATGGCCGCCGTCAGCGCCGAGACCGGCACCGTGGAAAGTGCCTGGATGGTGGCCTTCTCGGTCGCCAGGTTGACGGTGGCGCTGGAGACACCTGGAACCTTGCGGAGCGCCCTCTCCACGCGCGTGACGCAGGATGCGCACGTCATCCCTTCGACCAGGAGCGCCGTTTCGGTGGTCGCGACGTCGTAGCCGGCCTTGCGGACGGCCGCTGCCAGTGCATCTGCCGTCACGGAAGCCTCGGCGTTGACGGAAGCCTCCTCCGTCGCCAGGTTGACGCTCGCCTCCTTGACGCCGGGGACCGCCTTGAGCGCCTTCTCGACGCGCATGACGCACGAGGCGCACGTCATCCCGGTGACCTGGAGCTTGATTCCGTGCGGGTTGGCGGGTGTGGCGGTGTTCATGGGTGCCTCGGTATGCCGATCAGTGTCTTCTCATCTTCAGGGTTCCAACGATGGAAGGGTCAAGCCCGTCGTTGTCGATTGCCTACAGGTCGCAGGGTCACTTCAGCCGATCGGTTGACATTCCAACGGTGGCAAGGTCGAGAGTGCGGCTGTCAGCAACAGCCCTACTGGAGAGAGCGATGATCACCTTCGAAGTCAACGACATGACCTGCGGCCACTGCGTCAGCACCATCACCAAGGCACTGAAGGCCACGGACAAGGACGCCAAGGTCGCGATCGACCTGGCCTCGCACCGCGTGCAGGTGGAGCCGACCTCTGCCGACGCCGAGGAACTGGCCGAGTCCATCAAGGACGCAGGCTACACGCCGGTGCCCGTCAAGGCCGGCGCGACCGCCCACACGAAGTCGGCGGGATCTTGCTGCGGGGGCTGCCACTGAGGGTTCTGGACGAATAGCGCCGGCCCTACGAGGCCGCGCTGCTATCGGAGGACACGTCAGGCCCTGTTACTCAGCAATGTTCACCTTTGCGCCGGATGCCTCAGAGATGGCACGCGGGCTCGGATGGAAAAGGTTTCCGCTGAAAGGTATTCCCAGGGAAGTGGCCGCGCTGGTGAGATCAGAGCCTGCGGACCCGGGGGCCCAGTCGTCGTAGAGGCCAGGCCGGCGTCATCGACGTGAGCCGGCCCCGGTCGCTGGCCACAGTAGACATTGGTCTCGCCGTCACGGCTTTGCCGAACGTTTGCAGCAGTCGCGTTCGCAAAGCCAGAGTGGGCACATCGATGACTTCGCAGCGCCGGGCGTGTGGCGGTGCGTAAGCAATGGGATGGACGCCCCCACCTTTGACGGCATCGACGTGCCAGAGTGGAAGTGTCAGCAACCACTCGAACCGGAAGGGGCGCCCACCATGCAGATTACGACGATTGGCATCGATCTGGCGACGAGCGGAATCGACAGACTGGGGGCGTACCGCGCGGACCAGCAGTCCTCGACGCAGTACGACGGCTCCCCCCGGCCACGAAGCATGACAATGCCGTCATGTCGCAGACAGACTCCTGTTGCTCATGAGTCCGTAGCCTGCGGCCGAGTCTTGAGCGAAGTACCGACGGGCCTTCACGCCGAAGCGTCGAAGCCAATCTCCAGAGCCATCAATGAAGCACGGTCGTGCCAATCTTTCCCTTGCCGTGTTGACCGGCTCTCAGGTGCACGCGGCGCAAGTCTCGCGTGAGGTTTACCTGACCGGAACCTCGCTGTCGCCTGCCGAGCAACTCGGTGAGCAGGCGCAGATCGCAGCGACTTCGCGGGAAAGTGTGTCGGGGTTACCGATGGCGCATGCCGAACATCTGGAGGCATCGTGCCGACCCCGGCATACGTTGTCGGCGATGCCCACACCTTCCGGAATCGACATGGCCAGCGCCTGTCGGCTTCAGTAGTGCGCGTGCCGCCGGAGGTCTTCGCGGCTGGTCAGCGTTCTGGCCATCCCGAATCCGCGCGAGCGCGCCAACGTCGGCACGCGCCGAGTGCCCGCCAGTCGCGGTGCCAAATCGTTGGACGCGCCGATGAGGCCGGCCGCGTTGCCCGATGCGATTGGAGCCGGTCTAGAATTGTGCTTATGCATCGTTGGTTGTTCGTGTTCCTGCTCTTGGTGGTGCCGTTCCAGCTGGTCTGGGCGTCGGC
>CAZFET010000002.1:29082-30148 GCA_964517545.1 uncultured Burkholderiaceae bacterium | reverse complement strand
AGCCCCTTACTGCGCGCACGAGTCCGCTGTATCGGCCAAGAAGCATTTCGGCCACCATGAGCACAAGCATCAGGCCGGTGGCGAGATTGTCTCGGCCACTGAAGATGCTGCTGAAACCACGGGTACGTTCCATGTCGACTGCGAGAGCTGCCATTTGGGCTGTACCGCGTTCATGACTGCGGCAACCCCGGCTGTCGAAGCGCTGCCGCACGGCAACACCATGGGGCCCCCGGAACCGCTTCATGACTCCCACATCCCGGACGGCCCCCAGCGCCCGGATCGAGCCGACCCCGCTCCTGCCGCGCGATTCGGCGGCGGCGTGGTGGTGGTCTCGCTCGCGGACTGACTGACGACATCCCCACATCGCCCCGAGTCGCTTCTGTCGTGAGACCAGAAGGATGACTCGATGCGATTCCAGTTCAAGGCGCTGGCGCTGGCACTCGTGCTGGCCGGCCCGGCCGCACCTGCGGCTGCACAGACCAGTGCGGGCCCGGCTCCGCTGACCCTGGCGGAGGCTCTGCGGCTGGCCGAAACCGGCAGCCCCGCGGTGCGGGCCCGCGAAGCCCAGTTGGCTGCCGCGGAAGGCAGCCGGCGAGAGGCCGCCTCCTTCCTCTTCAACAACCCTGAGCTCAGCGTCGAGCGCACGCGGCGCAGCGCCGCGACGCCCGACGGCAATGCCCGAGAGTGGGGCCTGGGCATCGCGCAGCCGATCGAGATCGGCGGGCAGCAGGCACGCCGGCGCGAGGCCGCGTCCGCATCGCTCGATGCGCTGCGAGCCGAGATCGAGGATGCGAGGCGCCAGGCGCGGGCCGACGCTGCCGTTCGCTTCAGCGCGGTGCTGGCCGCGCAGCGGCGCGTCCGCCTCGAGCAACGTTCGGTCGAACTGTTCGACAGCAGCGCGCAGGCCGTCGCCAAACGCCGCAGCGCGGGCGAGGACACGCGCCTGGACGCCAATGTCGCGCTGATCGAGGCCGAGCAGCCGCCGCGAGCGCGTCACGACCCTGACCCTCTCCGTGCCGCTGCCGCTCTCCAAGCGCACCGACGCGGCGAGCGGCCAGCCGAGGAG
>CAZFET010000002.1:21670-29072 GCA_964517545.1 uncultured Burkholderiaceae bacterium | reverse complement strand
ATGCCGAGCGTGCACGCAACGCACTGGCGGTCTCTCAGGAACATCTGCTCGACGCCAAGGCCGAGTTAGCCACCGCCCTGCAGCTGCCGCCTTCGGCCGTGCCCGAGGTGGTGGGCGAACTCGCGGTGCCAGCTGGGGCGCCCCTGCCCTACGGCCTGGATCAACTGCTGGCATCGGCGCAGTCGCTGCCGAAGCAGCGCGCTCTGGCGGCGCGCGAAGACGCCGCCCGGGCCCGCATCGGCGTCGAACGCGCCAGCCGCTACCCGGACGTCACGGTCGGGCTGAATGTCGGCCGCGAAGGGCCGAGCAGCGGACGCGAGCGCGTCACGACCCTGACCCTTTCCGTGCCGCTGCCGCTCTTCAAGCGCAACGACGCGGCGATCGGCCAGGCGATGAGCGAGGCGACGCAGGCCGAGATCGAACGCGCCAGCGCCACGCGCGACGGCCAGGCCCAGGTGCGGCGGCTGTGGAGCCGCCTCGAGAGTCAGCGCGAGCGCGTGGCGCGCCTGCAGCGCGCAATGCTCGCCGCCTCGGCCGACAACCAGCAACTCGCCGCGAAGTCGCGCCAGGCCGGCCAGATCGGCCTGCTCGACCAGCTGCTCGTCAATCGCCAGGCCCTCGACGCCGAACGCGATCTGAACGACGCGCTGGCCGAATTCCATACCACCCGAATCGAACTCGAATACGCGGCCGGCTGGTCGCAGGAAGGAACCGCACGATGATCACGCTGCAAGACGACGCGGGGCGTGCGAAGCGCCTGGCCGCAGGGGCGACGAAGCTCGCCCTGGCACTGGCCGTCGCGCTCACGCTCGCCGCCTGCGGCAAGGGCGGCGCCAAGGACGAACATGCCGCCGAGGGCGACAAGCACGCCGAGCATGCCGGTGAAAAGAAGGGCGAGGAAGGCCACAAGGAAGGCGCCGGGGAACTGACGCTGACAAGCGAGGAGGCCGAGCGCGCCGGCGTGAAAGTCGAGCCGGTCAAGTCCGAATCGCTCGGCGAGACGCTGCAGGTCACGGCCACGATCCGGCCCGACCAGGACCGCCTCGCCCGCGTCGCACCGCGTATCGAAGGCCGCATCACCTCGGCCCCCGCGAAGCTGGGCGACCGCGTGCGCGCCGGGCAGACGCTGGCCACCCTCGACAGTGTCGATGTCGCCGAGGCCCATGCCGGCTGGACGCAGGCGCAGGCCGAACTGCGCATCGCCGAGGCCGACTTCAAGCGCGCCGAGTCGCTGAACGCGGAAGAGATCATCCCGCGCAAGGACTTCCTGCGCGCCCAGGCCGACCGCGACAAGGCAGCCGCCGCCGTGCGCAACGCCGCCGACCGGTTGCGGCTGCTCGGCGGCGCGCAGGCAGCCAGCGGCAGCGGCGTGGCCGGCTTCGCCGTCACGGCGCCGTTCGCCGGCACCGTGATCGAGAAGAAGGTGACGCTGGGCGAGCTGGGCAGCCCGAGCGAGCCGATGTTCACCATCGCCGACCTGAGCCGCGTCTGGATCCAGGCCGATCTGCCGGAGGCCGCGCTGGCCAAGGTTCGCATGGGCGCCAACGCGAAGGTGACGGTGCCCGCCTATCCCGGTGAGACCTTCAGCGGGCGCGTCAGCCACATCGGCGCGATGCTCGACAAGGACACCCGCACGATCGCCGCGCGCATCGAGGTCGCCAACGCCGACGGCCGCCTGAAGCCCGAGATGTTCGCCACCGCCACCATCGAGGCGGGCGGCGACAAGCGCGAGGTCATCGCGCTGCCGGACGCGGCCATCGTGCTGCTGGAAGGCCAGCCCACCGTCTTCGTCTACGAGCAGGGTGCCTACGAGGCACGCCAGGTCGAACCGGGCGAGCGGGTCGGCGGCCGCACGGTGCTCAAGTCGGGCCTCAAGGCCGGCGACCAGGTGGTCACTTCGGGTGCCTACGCGCTGAAGGCGCGCAAGCTGAAATCACAGCTCGGCCACGGGCATTGAGAAGGACCACGGACCATGCTCAATGCAATCGTTGATGCCAGCCTGCGCTACAAGGTGCTGGTGCTGGTGGCCTTCGCCGTGCTCATCGGCCTCGGGGCCATGGCCTACCGGCAGGTGCCGGTGGACGCCTTCCCCGACGTGACGCCGGCCCAGGTGAACATCTACACCGAGTCCCCTGGCGTTGCTGCCGAGGACATCGAGAAGCTGCTCACCGTTCCGATCGAGGCCGCCATGGCGGGCCTGGCGGACGTGGAAGTCGTTCGCTCGGTGTCGCTGTTCGGCCTGTCCTACGTCGGCGTGTACTTCAAGGACAACGTCGACATTTACTTCGCACGCCGCCTGGTGGGCGAGAAGCTGCAGGAGGTGAAGGGCAGGCTGCCAGAGGGCTACGGTGAACCCGAGCTCGGCCCCAACAGCTCCGGCCTGGGCCAGGTGTTCTGGTACACGATCGAGGACGCCGACAAGAAGCTCAGCGCGATGGATCTGCGCACGCTGCAGGACTGGACGGTGCGCCTCATCCTGCGCACCGCCCCAGGCGTGGACGATGTGACGACCTGGGGCGGCCTGGAGAAGCAGTACCAGGTGCAGATCGACCCGCGGCGCCTGCTGAAGTACGGGTTGTCGTTCAAGGAAGTGATGGAGCGCCTGGCCGCCAACAACAAGCAGGTCGGTGGCCAGTTCCTCAACATCGGCGTCGAGCAGTACCTCGTGCGCGGCCTGGGCCTGGTGACGAATGCGACCGACATCGGCACGATCGTCGTCGCCGAGCGCAACGGATCGCCGGTCTACGTGCGCGATGTCGCCGACGTGAAGGAGGCGCCGGCGGTGCGCTTCGGTGCCGTCACGCGCAATGGCCAGGAAACCGTGCTGGGCATCGCACTGGCGCGCATCCACGAGAACGCCGCGACGGTGGTCAAGGGCGTCAAGGAGAAGCTCGCCATCGCCCAGGCCGCGCTGCCCAAGGGCATCGAGCTGAAGGCGGTCTACGACCGCACCGAGATCGTCGACAAGGCGCTGGCCACCTCGACCAACGCCCTCATCGAGGGCTCGATCCTGGTTGCGGTGATCCTGTTCCTGTTCCTCGGCGAGTTCCGCTCCGCGATCGTCGTCATCGTCACGCTGCCGCTGGCGATGCTGTTCGCCTTCATCTGCATGCGGCAGTTCGGCATGTCGGCCAACCTGATGTCGCTGGCCGGCCTGGCGATCGGCATCGGGATGATGGTGGACGGCGCGGTGGTGATGGTCGAGAACGCCTTCCGGCTGCTGTCGCATGCACGCGAATCGGGCCGGCCGATCAACCGGACGCATGTCGTGCTGGAAGCGGCGCGCGAGGTTGCCAACCCGATCGCCTTCGCGATCATGATCATCATCGTCGTGTTCCTGCCGCTGTTCTCGCTGACGGGGCTGGAAGGCAAGCTGTTCAAGCCGATGGCGCTGACCATCACGTTCGCGATGGCCGGCTCGCTGCTGCTGTCGCTCACGCTGGTGCCGGTGCTGGCCGCGCTGATCCTCAAGCCCAAGGAGGAGAAGGACACCTGGCTGGTACGCGGCGCGAAGAAGGCCTACCTGCCGCTGCTGGACTGGGCGCTCGACCGCAAGAAGACCGTCATCGGTGCCGCGGTGGCGCTGCTCGTCGGAGCGCTCGCCCTCTTCCCGCTGCTCGGCAAGGAGTTCATGCCGACGCTGCAGGAGGACGCGATCATGTTTCGTGTCGTCGGCATCCCTTCGACCTCGCTGGACGAGTCTATCCGGGTGGCGAACGTGATGGACGCCGCGCTGCGCAAGAAGTACCCGCAGGTGAACTCGGTGCTGGCCACCATCGGCCGTGCCGAGAAGGGAGAGACGGCCGACGTGAACTACATGGAAGTCCTGCTGGACATGAAGCCCAAGGACGAGTGGCCGACGAAGCAGTCGTATGCCGCGCTCGGCCGCGAGATGCAGGAGTTCCTCGAAGGCGAGGTGCAGACGGCAGTGTTCGGTGCCACCCAGCCGATCCAGATGCGTGTGGAGGAATTGATCTCCGGCGTTCGGGCAACGCTGGCATTGAAGGTCTATGGCGAGGACCTGGACAAGCTCGAGGAACTGTCCGCGCAGCTCAAGGGCGTGGTCGGCGGCGTGTCTGGCGTGGCCGACCTGTCGGCCGAGGCGAACAAGGGCAAGCCGCAGATGGTCATCAAGGTGGATCGCCAGGCGGCGGCGCGCTACGGCCTGAACGCCGACGACATCCTGTCCATCGTGCAGGCCGGCATTGGCGGCGAGGCGGTCTCGACGCTGATCGAGGGCACGCGGCGCTTCGAAATCGGGGTGCGGCTGCCGGAGGCCTACCGCAACAGCCCGTCGGCGATCGCGGCGATCCCGATCCGCACGTCCGAAGGCGCGGTCGTGCCCTTCGCCCAGGTCGCGAAGATCGAACTCGCCGAGGGCTACACCTTCGTGCGACGCGAGGCCCTGCAGCGCTACGCGGTGCTGCAGATGGATGTGCAGGGACGCGACGTGGACAGCTTCGTCAAGGACGCCAATGCCGCGATCCAGGCGCAGGTCAAGATGCCCACCGGCTACTGGGTGGTCTGGGGCGGCGCGTTCGAGAACCAGCAGCGCGCGATGGAGCGCCTGGGCATCATCGTGCCGCTCACGATCGGCCTGATCTTCATCCTGCTGTACACCGCGTTCAACTCGGTGCGCCACGCCACGCTGATCATCGCCAACGTGCCGTTCGCGATCATCGGCGGCATCGTCGGGCTGTTCGTCACCGGCCAGTATCTGTCGGTGCCGTCGGCGATCGGCTTCATCGCGGTGTTCGGGGTCGCGATGCTCAACGGCATCGTGCTGGTCTCGTTCCTCAACGACCAGCGCAAGCACGGCCTGTCGATCCGCGATGCGGTGCGTCAGGGCGCCGCCTTGCGATTGCGACCGGTGCTGATGACGGCCTCGGTGGCGATCCTCGGGCTGGTGCCGATGCTGCTGTCCACTGGCGTCGGCGCCGAGACGCAGCGGCCGCTGGCCACCGTGGTGATCGGCGGCTTGATCACCTCGACGCTGCTGACGCTGCTGCTCCTGCCGCTGATCTACGAATGGTCCGAATCGCGAGCCGAGGCCAAGCAGCGTGCCCATGACGCGGCCGAGGACGCCGCCGACCAACCACCCGCTGCGGCACTGCCGCAACCCAACCAGGAGACCCCATGAAGGAAATCAAGGCCTACGTGCACCGCAGCCGCATCGCCGACGTGATCGCGGCATTGAAGGACAGCCCGGCTTGGGGCGGCGCACGCGGGGGCCGCCGCCACAACCTCGCCGTCTATGTCGTCAAGGGCTCGCTGCTGCCGCTGGACAGTGACGAACAGCACTTCTCGATCGACCTGGGCGACGAGGTCGTCAATGAGTACAAGCTGGAACTGCTCTGCGACGACAGCGAGGTCGAGGCCCTCTCGGCCGCACTCATGGACGCGGCCCGCACCGGCCAGGCGGTCGCCGGCTGGATCACCGTCATCGACGTGGTCAGCGCCACGCCGATTCACTGACCGCTCCGATTGGCCGGCGAGCATCGCGCATGAGTTCCTCCCACGACCACGCTGCTGCGGGCGCTTCCAACGAGCGCTCGCTGCAGTGGGCACTGCTGCTGACCGGCGGGTTCCTGGTGGCCGAGGTGGTGGGCGGCGTCTTGCTGAACAGCCTCGCGCTCATTTCCGACGCGGCGCACATGTTCACCGATGCTGCGGCGCTGGCCATCGCGCTGGCGGCAATCCGCATTGCGCGCCGCCCTGCCGACGATCGACGCACGTTTGGCTACCACCGCTTCGAGATCCTGGCGGCGGCGTTCAACGCGCTGCTGCTGTTTGCCGTGGCGGGCTACATCCTCTACGAAGCCTGGCGGCGCTGGGATGCCCCGCCCGAGGTGCAGACCACCGGCGTGATGGTGGTCGCCGCCCTCGGCATGGTGGTCAACCTGGCGAGCATGCGCCTGCTGCGCGCCGGAAAAGGCTCGAGCCTCAACATCAAGGGCGCCTACCTGGAGGTCTGGAGCGACCTGCTCGGCTCGATCGGCGTGCTCGTCGGCGCAGTGGTCATCCGCATCACCGGCTGGCAGTGGGTGGACCCGTTGATCGCCGTCGCGATCGGGCTGTGGGTCCTGCCTCGCACGTGGGTGCTGCTGCGCGACACGCTCAACATTCTTCTGGAGGGCGTGCCCGAAGGTATCGACATGGCGGAAGTCCGGCGGTCACTGCTGGCGATCGATGGGGTCACCGGCTTGCATGACCTCCATGTCTGGGCCTTGACCGGCGGCAAGCCGAGCCTTTCGGTGCATCTGGTCCATCGGGCGACGCCGGGTGGCGCCGACCAAGTGCTCGCGTCCAGCCGCTCCGTTCTTTTCGAGCGGCACGGAATCCGGCACACGACAGTCCAGCTCGAGACCGAGCCGTGCGCGCAGGCCCTGACCGACGCTGCAGACGAGGGCCGCCTTCACGGCCCTTCCACCGGAGAGCTACGTGCACGCAGCTGATCGCGCCTTCGGCCTGCAGCGGCGGCGCGGTGTGCGGCTGGCATGGCTGAACCTGGCTGTGGCCCTGTGGATGCTGGCGCTGTTCAATGGATCCTTCTGGGCGGCACTCTGGCAGGCCGCAGGCGGTTGGCAAGCGGCCAGCCTAGCGTGGCTCGCCTCGCTGCCGGTGTTTGCGCTTGCGTGCGTCTGGTTGGTCCTGGAGGTGGTGACCTGGGGGCGCCTCGCGAAGCCCGTGTTGTACGTGCTGCTCGTGGCTGCGGCGTGCGCTTCCTATTTCATGGACCGTTACGGCGTCGTCTTCGATCGCGACATGCTGGTCAACGTTGCGGAAACCGACTGGCCCGAGGTTCGCGACCTGCTGAGCCCGGCCCTGATCGGCTGGTCTGTACTCTTTGGAATCGTGCCTGCCGCCGCAGTGGCCCGAGTGCCGCTGATGCGCCAAGCCTGGCGCTCGCTGCTGCTGGAGAAGACCGTCGCGACGCTGCTTCCGGCCCTCGTGATCGGCCTTCTCGCAGCCGGCTTCTTCTCCGCCTACGCCTCCCTGTTCCGGAATCACCGCGAACTGCGACTGCAATTCGTTCCGAGCAACCTGCTCGCGGCGGTGCACGGGTACGCAAAGGCACGGCTGATCCCAGCGCCGTTGCTCGAGCGTGTGGCAGCCGATGCGACTCGCGTCGCTGGCGCGGAACGCCCTGGCCGGCCGTTGGTGGCTGTCATCGTGGTCGGCGAGACCACTCGCGCAGCGAACCTCTCGCTCAACGGCTATGGCCGCGCGACAACCCCTGCACTGGACGCCCGACCGGATGTGATCAATCTGGGCCGTGCCCAGGCTTGCGGCACGGCCACTGCAACGGCGCTGCCCTGCATGTTTCTCGACCTCGGGCGCAGCGGCTACCGTGATGGCATGGCCTATCGACGCGAGAGCCTGCTCGATGTGCTGCGCCATG
>CAZFET010000002.1:1708-21660 GCA_964517545.1 uncultured Burkholderiaceae bacterium | reverse complement strand
CTCGAAGGTGGGGAACGCGGCAACGGATGCTGTCCCGGACTACTGCCCTCCAAGTGGCTGCAACGACGAGGTTCTACTCGACGCGCTCTGGCAGCGGCTGCAATCCGTGCAGCGGGATACCCTGCTGGTATTGCACATGAAAGGCCAGCACGGCCCCGCGTACTACCTGCGCTACCCGCCGGCGTTTGAGCGGTTCACGCCGGTGTGTCGCAGCAATGCGCTTGACCGGTGCGAGCCACAGGCCGTTGTCAACGCCTACGACAACGCGCTCGGCTACACCGACCATGTGCTCGACTGGGTAATCACGCTGTTGCAGGCGCAGTCGGCGCGGCTGGATGCAGCCATGCTGTTCGTGTCCGATCACGGCGAGTCACTGGGCGAGAACGGCTTGTTCCTCCACGGCATGCCGTATGCGCTGGCGCCGCAAGAGCAGCGTGAGGTGCCTCTGCTCGCCTGGCTGGCACCGGGCATGACACAGCGACTGGGCCTGGACTCGGAGTGTCTGCGTCGACAGCGGGACTCCCTGTCCCACGACAACCTGTACCACTCCGTGCTCGGACTGGTCGGCGTCCGTGCCGGTGTCTACCGGGCGGAAGCCGACCTGACCAGAAGATGTGCTTCACGGACAGGCCGGTTCATCGGCCCGAGCGTGCTCACCGCTGCCGCGGCAGCGTCTCCGTCCACCGGGCCAAGCGAGCAGGCAAGCGCAGGGCCTTGGGCTTTTCCCACTCCACGTTGAAGGAAGCGTCATGATGAAGAAGCTGATGATCTCCGTTACCGCGAGCGTAATGGCTCTCGTTGCCCAAGCAGCCGAAGACCACCAACCCAAGCATGGCGGCGTCGTCGTCGAGACGAAGGCTGGCGACATGGAGCTGGTCGCCAAGCCCGAGCTGATCGTCATCCACGTCAGCGACCACGGCAAGCCTATGAAGCTGACCAGCGCGACCGACAAGGTCACGGTGTTCAACGGCAACGACAAGGCGGAGGCGCCACTGGCACTGGCACTGGCCGGCGACAAGCTCGAAGCCAAGGGCAGCTTCAAGGTCGGCGCCGGCACCAAGATACTGGCCGACGTGGCACTGAACGGCAAGCCGGCCGTCGCCGCGCGGTTCACGCTCAAGTAGACAAAGCGGCCCGCCGTGAGCGCCGCGCCCGAAGCATGGCTTGCTGCTCACCCGCCGCGAGCCGCGAACTGAACCAGTCAGGAAACCAACCCATGCATCCAAGACGTCGCCGCGCCCTGCTGTTCGCCATCAGCGGCACTGCAGTTCTCACATCCGGCTGCATGACGAAGCCCTTGCGGCCAGCGAACGCCGATGGCAACTACTGCTTCCGCATCGGCAAGAGTTATCGGCCTAAGCTGACCTGCACGCCGTCGCCCATCCCCACCGCGCAGGTCGAAGCCGATGCGAAGCGCTTCGAGCCGACGTCGGGCAAGTTGACGGTCTACCTGGTCCGCAAGCGCTGGGGCGACACCGAGAACCTCGTGCGGGTCGAGCGCGAGGGTGCGCCGGCCGTCGACATGGTCCCGGAGTCCTTCGCGCGCTGGCGGCTTCCCGCCGGGGGCCACCGCCTCACTGCCTCCTGGCCGGAGGGTTCGACCGCCCTGGATATCGCCGGGTCCTCAGGGGAGGTTATCTTCGTTGAGGTCATCGGCATCGTCTGGGTCTGGGGCAGCAAGTATCGCCTCGAGCGAGGCGACGCGGCCGAGTCACGCCAGCGTGCAACTGCGCTGCGACTCGTGGCCGACATCGGATGAGGGGCGTCGTCGCGCAGGGTGGACCGTCGTTGTCCCCGTGCCGCTTCCAACGCCGAAGGAGAAGGCCGCATGCGCAGGCAACTGCTCGACACGAGCCTGGCCCAGACCATCGCCTGGATCTGGCTCGGGTTTCTCGTCGCGGGCCTGGTGGCCTGGATCATCTACAGGTACTGGCGCCAGCGACACCCGCCTGTGCCGCCCCCACCGGAACTGAGCTACAGCCAACGCCTGGAACAGCGACTGGCAAAGCGTCAGGGCGCTGCCAGGCGAAAGCGGCGCGGTGGCTCCGCGAAGAGCTAGCCGCGCCGCTACCGGAGAGGGCCCGAACTTCAGCCGCCGAGGTACTGTTCCAGGCGCAGCTGACGTTGCATCGGCGACTCGCTGCGCATCTCATCGATCACCTGCTGGCGTGTCTTGGCGGGACCGGTGTTCTTGATCGGCAGGGGCGCGCCGCGCTGCATCAATGCAAGCGTCCCATCCTTGCGCGCCGCCTCGACCTCGGCCATCACCTAGGCACGCATCTTGGTGCTCTTACAGTGGTCGGGGCGTTCGGTGAAGCCCCCTTCGCCCTGGGCCGGGTGGTACGGGGTATTGGCCTGCGCGAGCACCGGCAGCGTCATGGCCAGCGCAACGAGGGGCAAGGCGGCGTGTTTGCTGAAGTTCATGGTCGGGGTTCGTTGAGGCTGAGGGTGATCGCGACTCTGCGTCGCGGCATGCCCGAGGGCATGACCATGACTCTAAAAACCAGCCTCGGACAGCAAGCCGTCAGGCCCATGACAATTTGGTCAGGTGCAGGGAACGAACCCGTGAGGGCGCAAACGAGATGAGACTGCTGGTGATCGAAGACGAGGTGAAGCTTGCCGAGTACCTGCGCAAGGGCCTGACCGAGGAAGGCTACATCGTGGATGTGGTGCACAACGGCGTCGACGGTCTGCATCTGGCCATGGAGGGTGACTACGACCTGCTCGTGCTCGACGGCATGCTGCCGGGCATCGATGGGCTGGGCCTTCTTGCCGCGCTGCGGCAGAGCAAACAGACGCCGGTGCTGATGCTGACGGCCCGTGTACGAGTCGAGGACCGGGTGCGCGGGCTGCAGAGCGGTGCCGACGACTACCTCGTCAAGCCCTTCGCCTTCTCCGAACTGCTGGCGCGCATCCAGGTGTTGCTGCGACGCGTGCGCCCCGCTGGCGCGACGGATGGTACGACAGTGCTCGGCCTGGCCGATCTCGAAATCGACCTGATCCGCCGCAAGGCAATTCGGGCCGGCTGCAGGCTGGATCTCACCGCACAGGAGTTCGGGCTGCTCACGCTGTTCCTTCGACGGCAAGGTGAAGTGCTTTCACGCACCGAGATCGCCGAACAGGTCTGGGACATAAACTTCGACAGCGCGACGAACGTCATCGACGTCGCCGTGCGCCGCTTGCGCGGCAAGCTCGACGCACCCTTCGAGCGAACCCTGCTGCACACGGTGCGCGGCATGGGCTACGTGCTGGAGCTGCGCGACGAATGAGCCGCAGCCGCATCGGGTCGCTGGGCCGCCGTTTGTCCTACTGGCTGGCCTTGCAGAGCCTGGCAGGCCTGATCGTGGTCTGCGCCGCGGTCTATGGCGCCACGCACCTGGGTTTCCAGGCCCGCCAGACGGAGGAACTGCTGCAGAAGCAGGTGCAGCTGCGGCACCTGCTCGCGGAGGCGGCACGTGATGGCGACGTGGCGACCTTGAATCACAAGCTGGACGACTTCTTCATCGGCCATCCCGATATGGCACTCGCGCTGACCCGCGCCGCAGATGGCTCGGACTTCTATCGGCGTCCTGCACCGGGACCAGCCACCGACCAGCGCGTCGCAAGGTTCTCAGTCCCCGCCCCGGCACCGGCTCAAGGGACGCTCGACGCCGTACTGATGCTGGACGTCCGGGACGACGCTGCACTGCTGCGACACATCGGTCTCACGCTCGCCTTCGCCGCGCTGGCGGGTACGCTTCTTGTTTCTGTCGGCGGGTTCTTGCTCGTTCGCCTGGGTCTGCGCCCGGTGCGCGATCTGGTCAACCAGACCCGCAAGCTTACGGCCGACACGTTGCACCGGCGGCTGGACGGCTCCGCACAGCCTGAAGAACTCGAGCCGCTGATCGTGCAGTTCAACGAGTTGCTCGGTCGGCTCGAGCTGGCCTACGCGCAGGTGGAAGGCTTCAACGCCGACGTGGCCCATGAGCTGTGCACCCCGCTCGCCACAATGATCAGCAGCACCGAGCTCGCGCTGCGCAGGACGCGAGACGCTAGCGAACTGTGCGAGGTTCTCGGCTCGAATCTGGAAGAGCTGCAGCGCGTCGCCGGCATCGTGCAGGACATGCTGTTCCTGTCGCAGGCGGATCGCGGTGCCACTGCACGACGCGTTGCCACCCCCAGCCTGGCCGCCGTGGCGCAGCAGGTGTGCAACTACCATGAGGCTGCGCTACAGGACGCTGGCCTGACTCTCGACATCGATGGCGATGCCGCAGGCAGCTTTGACATCCCGCTGCTGCAGCGGGCTCTGTCCAACCTGATCGGCAACGCCACACGCTACGCGCAACGCGACTCTGCAGTGCGCATCGAGATCGTGCAGCCGTCTCCCGGTGAAGTGCAGCTCCGCGTGGTCAATCGCGGCGCCACGATCGCCCCCACACACCTTCCGCGCGTATTCGACCGCTTCTATCGCGGCGATCCGTCGCGCAGTCACGCGGATCGCAACCACGGGCTTGGGCTGGCCATCGTGGCAGCCATTGCGCGCATGCACGGCGGGCGGCCGTTGATCTCCTCGTCGGGTGGAATCACATCGATCGGCATGAGCTTGAAAGATGGGGCTGGTGCAAGTCACCCTGACATGCAGGACAAAACCTCGCTCGTGCGGCGCTCAGGCCTGCCCGACGCCCTATCGAGTCGGGTTGCTAACCGGTCGCTGCCTGGCCGGCAGTCGTAGGAGCTCAAGCGGACAACTCCTGGTCGGACACGATTGGTCTCCGTGGGGTGCGCTGTTGGATCTCGACCGCATGCCGGTTTCAGTACCGAAAGCCACGCACGGCAAGCTAGCGCTGGCGCTGGCGATAGAACGCTTGCGCAAACAGCCAGACCGGCCACGTCAACACGCCCGCATCGATGGTGACCGTGTCTCGGTAGCGAGTGCGCCCGTCAGCCGTGGAGATGGCGATGGTGTGGTCCCAGACCTTGACGAGCGTGCCGTGCCCGTTGTCTCGCAAACGAAAGCCGTCTGCAGACTCGGGGAGAGAGATCACGATGGCCTGTTTGTCGAAAGGCACGAGGCCGAGAATGCGCACACCCACCCAGTACGTGCCCTCAGCCCAGGTGGCGGGCCATGGGCGCGGTTCGATCGGTGTGAAGTGGACCAGCGGGTAGGCAACGAACTTCAACAAGCGCGTTGTCATCGCGTGGGCGATCGCCTCGCCCAACGGGCAGGCACGCTCTGTGGCGACGTCGACCTGCATCATGGGGCAGTGCGGCTTGTGCGGGCGCGCGGCCTCGGTACAGCGTGCCGCGAGCGGGATCCGAACCACCAGTTCCGCAAGCAGCGTGGGGCGATCGATCGCAACAACTGCCGCGAATGGGCGACCGCTTGAATGGGTTCGTCGGCACTCGCCGTCACCGCAGAACTCGCGTCCATCAGGGAGATCCAGCCTTCTTCATCTCCTGTTCGACGAGCGCCTTCAACTGGGCCTCGCCGAACTCACGCAGCGGCGTGCCGTTGACGAAGAAGCCCGGAGTCCGATCCACCTTCAGGGTCTGCATGTCGGCAACGTCCTGCCGCAGCAGTTGGTCGATGGCCGGACCATTGGCGTCCGCCCTGGCCTTGGCCATGTCGAGACCGAGGTCACCGATGAGGTCCCAGATCATCTCGGGCTGCGGGCGGTGGTGCGCAGCCCACTGCGGCTGGGCGGCCAGGGCCCGCTCCAGCGCCTCCCAGTACTTGCCCTGCTGCCGTGCCGCCTCGACGATCTTGACCGCCGTGTCGGATCCTTGATGCAGCGGCGCATAACGCATCACGAGCCTGACCTGCCCGAAGCTGGCGTTGACCATCCGCTTGACGATCGGATAGAACGCCCGGCAGGTCTCGCACGCCGGGTCGAAGAACTCGACGATCGTCACCTTGGCCGCCGGATTGCCGAAGACCGGTGAGTGCGGCCTGACCAGCGCATAGCTGTTCGCCTGCGCCGCCTGCTTCACCTCTTGATTTGAGCGGCTCGTGAAGACCGCGACCCCGGCCACGAAGGCCAGTACCACCGCGATGACCGTTCCCAGCACGATCCACTTCTTGCTCATGCCCTTGCCCTCCTTCTTGCCATCCACAACGCAACCAGGATTCCCGTGAACGCCGCGAGCGACAGCAACGGAATCGGCACCACGCCCGCCACCTGGACATTGGCGTCAGCGCAGGACAATCCCTTGCCGCACGGCACGAGCCCTTCGGACACCACGCCCCAGAAGACCAGCAGGTGGTAGGCGGCGATACCCCATCCCACGGCGGCTAACGGCAGGGCGTAGCGCACGCTGCGCGCGTCCGAGGAGAACAGGCCCATGCCGAGCACCAGCACCAGCGGGAACATCGCGATGCGCTGGTACCAGCACAACACGCAGGGCGCCTTGCCCATCACCTCGCCCAGAAACAAGGCACCGGCGGTGGCGAGCAACGCCAGCAGCCAGGCCAGGAACAGCGGGGTCCAGAACGTGGCGGGCGAGCCATCGCCGTGCGGTGCAATGGAGCGTTCGGCGCTCATCGTGTCGGAGGAGCGAAGCCCGCCGTCGCGTTCGCATCGACCACCGACTGGGTACCGTCGGCCGCCTCGAGCGAGAGGGTCATGGGCACGCTCTCCCCTGCCCTGATCTGCTTCTTCAGGTCCATCATCATTATGTGCAGGCCACCCGACTTCAGCTCGATCGTCTGGCCGCCCTTCATGGGCAAGGGCCCGGCCGCACGCATCCGCATGATGCCCTGGTCCATCGACATCTCGTGCACTTCGACGATGCCCCCGACCGGTGAGCTCGCTCCCGTCAGCACCACGTCCTTCTGTGCGGTCAGACGCATGAGGGCACCGGTGGCCGACTGGTTCGGCACAGTGGCACGTACCCACGCGCTGTCGACCCGCAGCTGCGCATGGACGACCGACGTCGCACCGACAGCCAGCAGCGCCGCCAAGCCACAACGCGCCAGCCCGCTCTGCGGAGCCTGGAAGTTCATCATTCTCATTCTCGACCCAAGACCCGCCAGTTGCGCTTGCGGATTCATGTCGCGTCTCCTCGATTGTTCCCGCGTGCGGCGGTCTCGGCTCCGAACGCGGCCAGCACGAGCAGCATCGCGCTGACGACGATGAAGATGTCCGCCAGATTGAATGCGGGCCAGTGCATGCCGCGCCAATGCAGGTCGAGGTAGTCGACCACGGCGCCGATACGCAACCGATCGACGCCGTTGCCGAGCGCACCGCCGATCAGGCCGACGTAGGCGGCCGTTTCGAGTCGGCCGCGAACGCCGCGCCACAGCATCACGGCGAGCGCCACGCTGACGGCCGCGCCGAACACGGTCAACGCGTGGCGCTGCCAGCCGCCCGCGTCGGCGAGGAATGAGAACGACGCGCCAGGATTGAGGACATGGACCAGATTGAACCAGGCGATGACGGTGACGACATCGCCCAGGGGCAGGTTGGCGGCGATCACCCACTTGACGCCCTGGTCCAGAACAAGGAGCGAGGCGGCGACACCCATCAGCAGCCACCAGCGGCCCCGCGATGCCGCAGCCGCCGCGCGCGGCTCCACAAGGCCGACGGACGCGGGCGTCATTGGTCGCGGTCCTCGATCAGCCGCTCGAGATCCGGCGGGATCGCCATCGGCTTGAATGCGCTGACGTTTGCACCGCCCGTGTTGCCGATCGGCAGTCGCCCGATCAGATGGCCGACCGGAACCAGTGCGATGCGCATCAGTTGGCCCGTCACTTCGCGCCGGTCGCCTGCAGCCCAGCCGGACCGCAGCATCTGCCAGTGCACGCGCAGGTGCGGCACGAAGTCGAGTTGCCCGAGCACATGCGCCCGCTCGAGAGCGGCAAACGCGCGCCCGGCGTCAGCGGCGGCGCGGTACCGGGCGGCCTCCGCCATCGCGGCCTCGAAGGCCTTGATCCGCCTTGATCCCGATGCTCTCACTCTTTTACTCCCATCTTCAAGAGGCGCAGGCCATTCAGCACGACCAGCAAGCTGGCGCCCATGTCCGCGAATACTGCCATCCACATCGAGGCATTGCCGAACACCGCCAGTACCAGGAACACCGCCTTGATGCCGAGCGCCAGGGTGATGTTCTGCCACAGCACCGCGTGCGTGGCACGCGACAGCTTCACCGTCTCGGCGATGCGGCGCAGGTCGTCGTTCATCACCACCACGTCCGCCGCTTCCATGGCGGTGTCGGTGCCCGCGGCCCCCATCGCCACGCCGATGTCGGCCTGCGCCAGTGCCGGCGCGTCGTTGATGCCGTCGCCGGTCATGGCAGTGAGCCCGATCTCGCGCTGGAGCGCCTTGATCGCTTCGAGTTTCTCCTCGGGCAAGAGGTTGCCACGCGCCTGATCGATGCCGGCCTCGTGTGCGACCGCACTGGCGGTCGCCTGGTTGTCGCCTGTCAGCATCACCGGCGTGATGCCCAGCGCGCGTAACGATGCCACGGCTTCGCGTGACGACGGCTTGATCGTGTCGGCCACGGCAAACAGGGCGATCACGCGCTCCGGGGTCGCCAGCAGTGTCACGGTGCGGCCGGCGTCCTCGTGCTGTTTCAGACGCTCCTCCAGCGCCGGCGAGCACTGGCCGCGCTCCTCGATCAGACGATGGTTGCCGAGCACGTAGGTCACGCCATCGACATCCGCCTGCACGCCGCGGCCCGCGAGCGCGCTGAAGTTCCGGGCCTCGACGCTGTTGGGCTTGAGACCCGCGGCGATGGCCTTGGACACGGGGTGGTCGGAGTGGCCGGCCAGCACGACGGCGATGTGCGCCGCCACGCTCGGCGCCGTGGCGGGATCGACGACGGACCAGTCCACCAGGCGCGGCTTGCCTTCGGTGATCGTGCCGGTCTTGTCCAGCGCGATCGCCTTGAGCTTGCGCGCCTCCTCCAGATAGATCCCGCCCTTGATCAAGATGCCGCGGCGCGCGGCGGCCGCGAGGCCGCTGACGATGGTCACCGGCGTGGAGATCACCAACGCACACGGGCAGGCGATGACCAGCAGCACCAGCGCCTTGTAGACCGCCTGCATCCAGGTCCAGCCCAGCAGCCAGGGACCGAGCAGCGCCACGGCCAGCGCGATGACAAAGACCGCTGGCGTGTAGACCGCCGCGAAGCGGTCGACGAAGCCCTGCGTGGGCGCCCGTGTGGCCTGCGCCTGCTCGACCGCATCGATGATCCGGGCAAGCGTCGAGTTGGAGGCCGCAGCGGTCACCTCGAACTCGAAGGTGCCTGACTCGTTGATGGTGCCGGCGAAGACCGGGTCGCCGGCGGCCTTGTCGACTGGGATGCTCTCGCCCGTGACAGGGGCCTGGTTGATGCTGGTCTGCCCCGAACGCAGGACGCCGTCCATCGGTACGCGTTCCCCCGGCTTCACGCGCAACACCGCCCCCACCGCGACCTCGGCCACCGGCCGGGTGACCCAGCTGCCGTCGGCCTGCCGGACGGAGGCCTCCTCGGGCGCCATCGCCAGCAGCCCCTTGATCGCGTTGCGTGCGCGGTCGACCGCCCGGGCCTCGATCGCCTCGGCAATCGCGTACAGCGCCATCACCATCGCGGCTTCCGGCCACTGGCCGATCGCGAAGGCGCCGGTCACGGCCACCGTCATCAACGCGTTGATGTTCAGGCGACCGTGGCGCAGGGCCGTCAGTCCCTTCTTGTAGACATCGAAGCCGGCTAACCAGATCGCGAGAGCGGCCACCGCCAGGCCCGCCCCGCGCCAGACGAGGGTCTCTGGCGCGAAGTAGCCGATGAGCTCGGCGCCGATGGCCAGCAGCAGTGCGCCGGCGAGCTTCGGCAACTGTCCGCTCACGACCTCGTGCTCGTGGCCGTCGCTGGCCGAGTGTCCCGCCTCCGCGCCGGGAGGCGCCACGGGCTTCGGGTCGAAGCCGGCCTTGCGGATGGCCTCCAGCGCTGGCGCGATCAGGGCCTCGTCGGCATCGATGGTCAGCAGCCGCTGTCCAAGCTGAAACCGCACGCCGCGCACGCCGGCCACGCCATCGAGCGCGCGCCTGATCTCGGCCTCCTCGGCGGCGCAGTCCATCGTCGGGACACGGAAGCTGCGGCCGCCGGCGACGGGGGCCGCCGGGGGCACAAGCGCGGCTGAGCCGCTGGCAGACTCGCAGGCACCGCGGCCGCATGCGGTGGCGATGGCCGGGTCGGGCGGGTGATCATGTCCGCGGTCGTGATCGCTGGCGCCCTCGTGTCCGAGGGCATGGCCGTGGTCGGCATGGGATTGGGTCATGGCAGGAATCCTTGATAACCTTTCCGTCATTGCAAACCCTGTAGCCGGTGTAGAGTCAAGCCCCTGTGCCAGAGCAGGATGAAGAAGGGCTCATGCCATGAAGATTGGCGCCTTGGCCGAAACCACCGGAACGCCCGTCGAGACGATCCGCTTCTACGAGCGGGAGGGCCTGCTCCCGCCGCCGGCGCGCGCGGACAACAACTACCGTGTGTACCTGCCGGCGCATGTCGAGCGGCTGGCCTTCATCCGCCAGTGCCGGAACCTGGACATGGCCTTGGACGAGATCCGGGCCCTGATCACGCTGCGCGAGTCTCCCGCACAAGATTGCGGCGAGATCAATGCCCTGCTGGACACGCACATCGGCCATGTGGCGCATCGCATCCGCGAGCTGAGGGCACTGGAGAAGGACCTCAAGGCGCTGCGCGCTCGGTGCACCATGCCGAATGCGCTATCCGACTGCGGCATCCTGAACGGTCTGGATGAAGCGGCTCCCACGCCTCACGGCTCCCCGAGGCGACGCCACGTGCACGGCGCGCACTGAGCCGAGCGCGTCCAGGATCAGATGACCGAACTGTCATCTTCCGGTTGTGCGCCTGTTCTCGAGCGATCTCTAGAGTCCTCGTGATGCCGATTGGGGCATCCGGCTGCCCGGCAGTCGATCACCACTTCACGAGGACCTCATGCAATCGAAATCGTCATCGCTTCTTCGCCTGACCGCTCTTGTCGTTGCGGCGGGCGCACCCGTCGCCGCCAGTGCCGCCAGCGAAACCTTCCTGAATGGCCAGTCGATCCACGGTCAACCGGCGAGTTCATCCAGCGCAACGCGTACGGTCGACCTGTCGCAGGCTTTGCGCCTGAACGTCTCCTACGGCGAGACCGTGGTCTTCCGCGGCGAAGCGGGCCAGCAGTTCGCGTGGACCTTCAACGGCCTGGACCGTCGCGCGGTCGACCTGGCCAAGATCGCGCCGCCAGGCTTCGGCATGAAGGCAGCGATCGCCTACGTCGGGCGCGATCCGTCAAATCGCCGCTGAGCAGGACGCGGTTGGACCCGCCGGTGGCCCGCTGCGGTCACCGGCACCCACTTGACCCTGCAGTGGCTTCAGGGTTTCCAATGGTGCTCCCGCTGCCTCGAACCCTCGACAAGCCATGCCGAACGCATTTACGAACCTGCTTCGCAGCACCGCACTGCTCGACATCGAGAACCCCGCCATCGAGCGCCTGGTCTCCGACCGGGGCTGGCGCGCGCTTGCCCTGCGCGAGAGGATCGGTGCGATCTACGACTTCGTCCGCAACGAGATCGCCTTCGGCTACAACGAGGCCGACGACCTGCCGGCCTCTCGCGTGCTGGCAGACGGGTACGGTCAGTGCAACACCAAGGGCACCCTGTTGATGGGCCTGCTGCGCGCTGCCGGCGTTCCCTGCAGGTTCCACGGCTTCACGATCGACAAGGCGCTGCAAAAGGGAGCCATCACCGGCATGGCCTACCGTCTGGCTCCCCGGCAGATCATCCACAGCTGGGTGGAAGTGTGGTTCGAGTCCCGATGGGTGTGCCTCGAGGGATTCATCCTCGACGCGGACTACCTCCATAGCCTGCAGCGTCGCTTTCCCGAGGCGAAGCGCTTCTGCGGCTTCGGCGCGGCCACACCAGACCTCTCAGCACCCGCAGCCGAGTGGCGTGGACTCGACACCCTCCTCCAGACGGAGGGCATCGTCGGCGACTTCGGCACATTCGATGACCCCTATGCCTTCTATTCCCGCCATGGCGGCAATCTCAGTGGCCCGAAGCGCTGGCTGTTCGCAAACCTGGTGCGACATTGGATGAATGCGAACGTGGCGCGCATCCGCGCAGGTCGATGGTGACCTCCGTCACGCCAGGTCATGGCCCCGCGCTGGCACGCCCAACCCTGTAGCCGCTACACTGTACCCATGCGCCGTTGGCTCGCCATCCTGTTGCTTGTCCTGCTCCCGACCCAGATGTCCTGGGCGGCGGTCGCGGCCTATTGCGCCCATGAGACGGGTGCAGCGGCCGACCATGTCGGGCACCACGATCACGCAGCCCATGCCCATGCATCGTCGCCGATGGATGCGTCTGACGCGTCAGACGAGGATGTGGACACGGCATCTGGCGCCGACGCCGACTGCAGCCACTGCCACGGGCAATGCACCGGCATGCTGTGGTCCGACGAGAACCCGGCGCTGAAACGATTTCCGGCCGCCCCGGCTCCAGCTGTCGAGATCCCATGCACTTCGCACGCCGCAGCGCAGCCCGAGCGCCCTCAGTGGCCGCCCCTCGCCTGATCGGCGAGGCGGGTCCCTCACCTTACTGAACCCCGTCCGCGCCTGAGCGCGTCGCCTGGGCCTTGCCTGAGCGGCCTGTCGGGCCCGGTGCGACCTCTTGGTCGCCGCTCGCCGATCTCCTGTGTCACGACCTCAACACTGGAGCATCGCATGCATCCGACAACACGAACAACGAACCGTGTGCGGCAGACCCTGCTGGCCGCCATCGCGGCCGGCCTCGCAGCTAGCGCATCAGCGCAGCCCTCTGGGCCGGCCGCGCCACCCAGTCTCAAGGATCTCTTCGAGGCCGCTTGGGCGCAACAGCCCGAGGCGCAGGCCTTACAGGCTCGCCGGGATGCGGCACAGGCCCAGCGGCGCGCGGCGCAATCCTGGACGCCCGATCCACCGGCGTTCGAAGCCAGCCACAAGACCGACCGCCTGACTCGCAACGACGGGGCTCGCGAACTCGAGGTGGGCATCGCGGTGCCTCTGTGGCTGCCGAACGAGCGCCGCAGCGCCGGCGCACTGGCCGACGCCGAGTTGGCGGCGACAGCGAGCCGGGCGAGCGCGGCCCGGCTGCGCCTGGCAGCCTCGGTGCGCGACGCTTGGTGGCACTGGCAGCGTGCCGGCATCGAAGTCGAAATCGCCCGCGGCCAGCTCGACAGCGCACGCCGGATCGCGAGCGACGTGTCGCGCCGCGCAAAGGCCGGCGAGCTGGCCCGCGCCGACCAGTACCAGGCCGACGGTGCCGTTGCCGCAGCGGAAGCAGGACTGGCCGCAGCCGAGGCGGCAGCCACCACCGCGCTTCAGCAGCTCAAATCCATCGCCGGAAGCTCGCTGCCGGTCGCATCTGCCGCTGTGCCCCAGGTCGAACCTGAACCCTTGGCGGGTGATGCGTCCACGCATCCGGCACTCGCGGAACTGCAGGACCGCGCCATCGTCGCCGAGCGCGCTGCCGCACTGGCCGCCACGCAGTCGCGCGCCAATCCCGAGCTGGCGCTGGCCACCACACGCGACCGCGGCGGCTCTGGCGAGCGTTACGGTCAGACCGTGACCCTGGCCGTCCGCATCCCGTTCGGCGGCGGCCCGCGCCACGACAGCCGGGTCGCGACGGCGCGGGCCGAAGCCACCGAAGCCCAGGCGCAACTCAAACTCGACCGCGCCCGGTTGCAGTCGGAGCGCGAGTCCGCGGTCGCGCGTGTCAACGCGGCGCGTGCGCAGCTTGCCGCGGCCGAGCGCCGCGCCACGCTTGCCAACGAGACCCGCGGCTTCTTTGAGAAGTCCTTCCGGCTCGGCGAGACCGACCTGCCAACCCGACTGCGCATCGAGGCCGAAGCCACCGAAGCCGAGCGCCAGGCGGCGCGCAGCCGCATCGAGCTGGCCGCCTCGATCTCCGCCTGGCGCCAGGCGCTGGGCCTGCTGCCGCAGTGACGGCTGCCGCGAGCGCCGCCCCGACACCCAACCCTTCATCCGGATCCTCCTCATGAGACTCACTTCCTTGCTGGCCGCGCTGAGCTTCGTCGCGGCCCTTCTCCTGCCACCGCTGGCGCGTGCCGGCGAGGGCCACGATCACGGCGACGCCGCCCCGGCCGCCACCGGCCCGGCACTGCCGCGCTTCGCGGCCGTCTCCGACAGCTTCGAGCTGGTCGGCGTGCTCAACGGCAAGCAGATCACGCTGTACCTCGACCGCGCCGCGGACAACGCGCCGGTGACCGATGCGCAGATCGAACTCGAGATCGGCGGCGCCAAGTTCAAGGCGGAGAAGCACGAGGACGCCTACGAAGTCGTGCTAGCCGCCGCGCCCCAGCCCGGCGTGCTGCCCATCACCGCCACCGTGACCGCCGGCAAGGAGGTCGACCTGCTCGCCGGCGAACTGGACCTCCACGAAGAAGTGCATGCCGACGAGGCCGCGCACGTCCATTCCTGGAAGGAGTACGTCGGCTGGGCCGCCGGTGCGCTCGCCGCGCTCGCCATCCTGATCCTCATCGCTCGCCGCTTCGCGGCCAGCCGTCAACGCCGTGCCGGAGCTGCCGCATGAGCTCGAACCGTCTCTTCCGCCTCCCCGCCCTCGTGCTGTTGCTGGGCCTGTCGTTGGGCGTCGCCATGCCCGGACTGGCCGGCGAAGGTCACGACCACGGCGATGGCCCCGCCGCACCCAGCGCCAACGGCCCGCAGCGACTGCCCGACGGCAGCGTCTTCCTGCCCAAGCCAGCGCAGCGCCAGCTCGGCGTGCGCACGATGTCCACCGAGGCAAGCGATCTGCCGCGCTCGTTCGAGCTCAACGGCAAGGTCGTGATGGACCCGAACGCCGGTGGCAAGGTGCAGCCACTGAACGCCGGCCGCATCGAGCCCGGTCCGCGCGGCCTGCCCAACCCGGGCCAGGCCGTGCGCAAGGGCGAGGTGTTGGCCTACGTGGTGCCGTCGGCTGCGCCGATCGAACGCTCGAACCAGGCTGCCCAGCTGGCCGAGTTGCGCGCGGCCAAGTCGCTGGCCGACAAGCGTGTGGCGCGCCTGAAGGAGCTGGCCGACACGGTGCCGCGCAAGGACATCGAAGCCGCCGAGAGCGAGGCGCAGAGCCTGGCCGAGCGCATCGCCGCGGTGGGCACCGGTCTCTCATCGCGCGAGGCGCTGGTGGCACCGGTCTCCGGCGTGATCGCCTCGGCGAGCGTCGTCGCCGGCCAGGTCGTCGACGCGCGTGAGGTGCTGTACGAGATCGTCGACCCGGCGCGCCTGCGCATCGAGGCGCTGGCCTTCGACGCAGCCATCGCGGCCGATGTGGGCTCCGCCAGCCTGGCCGTCGGCACGGCCCGCGTGCCGCTGACCTTCGTCGGCGCTGCGCGCAGCCTGCGCGAGCAGGCGCTGCCACTGGCGTTCCGGGCCGAAGGCAAGGCCCTGACGTCGCTGGCTGTAGGGCAGCCCGTGCGGGTCTTCGTGCAGGGCAAGGCGAAGGTGAAGGGCATTGCCGTGCCCGTCGCTTCGTTGATGAAGAACCCGGCCAACCAGACCATCGTCTGGGTGAAGGCCGCGCCCGAGCGCTTCGAGCCGCGCACGGTCACCGTCGAGCCGCTAGACGGCGTGACGGTGGCCATCACCTCGGGCCTGAAAGCCGGGGACCGGGTCGCCACGCAGGGCGCCACCTTGATCAACCAGGTGCGCTGACATGTTCAAGTGGCTTCTCGACAGCAGCCTGAAGAACCGGCTGCTGGTGATCATCGCCAGCGTCGTGCTGATGGCCTACGGCGCGTTCACGTTGTCGCGCACACCGGTGGATGTGTTCCCCGATCTCAACAAGCCAACGGTCACGATCATGACCGAGGCCGGCGGCATGGCCGCCGAAGAGGTGGAGCAGCTCATCACCTTCCCGCTGGAAACCACGATGAACGGGCTGCCCGGCGTGGAGTCCGTGCGCTCCACCTCGTCGGCGGGTCTGTCCTTCCTCTACGTCACCTTCGACTGGAGCACCGACATCTTCCGCGCGCGGCAGCTCGTATCGGAACGACTGTCGTCGATGGAAGAAGGCATCGCGGAGGGCGTGGTGCCGCGCATGGGACCGATCAGCTCGATCATGGGCGAGATCATGCAGATCGCGATTCCCGTCGATCCCCAGAAGATCAGCCCCATGGCCGTGCGCGAGTACGCGGACTGGGTGCTGAGGCCCCGGCTGCTGTCGGTGCCCGGGGTCGCACAGGTCATCCCAATCGGTGGCGAGGTGCGGCAGTTCCAAGTGCAGCCGAACACGGCGCGCATGGCCGAACTGGGCATCACGCACGACCAGCTGGAAGCGGCACTCAAGGGCTTCTCGGCCAACACCTCCGGTGGCTTCCTCGAGCTGAACGGCCGCGAGTACCTGATCCGCAACCTCGGGCGAACCTCGCGCCTCGATGACCTGAAGAACTTGGCGTTGACCGCCAGCAAGGGCCAGCCGATCCTCCTGCGACAGATTGCCGAGGTGACCTTCGCCGCCGCCATCAAGCGGGGCGACGCGGGCTACGAAGGCAAGCCGGCCGTCATCCTGGGCATCCAGAAGCAGCCCACCGCCGACACGATTGCGCTGACGAAGTCGATCGAGGAAGCACTCACGGGCCTGAAGGCTTCGCTGCCGGCCGGCATGGAAGCGCCGCGCGTGACCTTCCGGCAGGCGAGCTTCATCGAGGCCTCGATCACCACCTTGCAGGGCAAGCTGATCGGCGCCTCGGTGTTCGTCGCGGTGATCCTGTTCTTCTTCCTCGGCACGCTGCGGCCGACGATCATCGCCCTGACCGCGATCCCGGTGTCGATCTTCATCACGGCCCTGGTCTTCCGCTACTTCGGGCTGTCGATCAACACGATGACGCTGGGCGGCCTGGCCATCGCGATCGGCGGCCTGGTCGACGATGCCGTGGTGGGTGTCGAGAACGTGCTGCGCCGGCTGAAGGAAGACCGCGCCAAGCATTCGCACTCGCGCCTGCATCCGCTCGAAGTCGTGGCCCACGCCACGATGGAGGTGCGCTCGGCAATCCTGTACGCCACAGTGATCATCGTGCTGGTCTTCATCCCGCTGTTCGCGCTGCCGGGGCTGGAAGGCAAGCTGTTCGTGCCGCTGGGCATCGCGTTCATTGTCTCGACGCTCGCCTCGCTGGTGGTGTCGGTGACGGTCACGCCGGTGCTCAGCTTCTTCCTGTTGCCGCGCATGAAGAACCTGGACCACGGCGACACCAAGGTGCTCGCCTGGCTCAAGGCGCGCTACCGGGGCAGCCTGCAGGGGGTGCTGAACCGGCCGAAGGCGGCCCTCGCCGCGGCGGGGGTCGCTGTCGTGGCAGCGGCTGCCGCAGTGCCGTTCTTCCCGACCACCTTCCTGCCGCCGTTCAACGAAGGGACGCTGCTGATCGGGCTGCGCCTGAACCCGGGCGTCACCCTGACGGAAAGCTCGGCCCTGGCGAGGCAGGCGGAGACCCTGGTCAGCCAGGTGCCGGAGGTGACCCATGTCGGCCGGCGCAGCGGGCGGGCCGAGCTCGACGAACACGCCGAGGGCGTGCACGTCAGCGAGTTGGACGTCGGCATCGTGCCGACGGCCGAGCTCAAGCGCAGCATGGACGAAGTCAAGGCCGACATCCGTGCGAAGCTGGCCAACCTGCCGGCGGCCATCGAGATCGGCCAGCCGATCTCGCACCGCATCGACCACATGCTCTCGGGCGTGCGCTCGCAGATCGCGATCAAGATCTACGGCGAGGACCTCGATGCGCTGCGCGGCCAGGCCGATGCGCTGCGTGCGAAGCTGGCCACCATCCCGGGCATCGCCGACCTGCAGATCGAGAAGCAGGTGCTGGCGCCGCAGATCAAGGTGCGCGTGGACTACGCCGCCGCCGCCCAGTACGGCGTGCCGGCGCCGCAGGTGCTCGCCACGCTGCAAAGCCTGGTCGAAGGCGAGAAGATCACGCAGATCGTCGAGGGTGGCCGGCGCTTCGCGCTGGTGGTGAAGCTGCCCGAATCAGCGCGCTCGATCGAAGGCCTGGGCCAGATCCTGATCGAGACGCCGACAGGCCGCATCCCGCTGTCCAAGGTGGCCTCCATCGAGGACGGCGACGGCCCCAACCAGATCAGCCGCGACGACGGTAAGCGGCGCATCGTGCTGTCGGCCAACGCCTCGGGTCGGGCCCTGTCGGAGATCGTGGCCGACATCCGGCGCGTCGCGGCCGAGACGAAGCTGCCCGAGGGCATGTTCATCACGCTGGGCGGCCAGTTCCAGGCCCAGGAGGAAGCCTCGCGCCTGATCGGCGTGCTGTCGGTCGTGTCGCTGGTGCTGATGTTCGTGGTGCTGTACAGCCGCTACCAGAGCACCACGCTGTCGGCGCTGATCATGGTGAACATCCCGCTGGCCCTGGTCGGCGCCGTGATCGGGCTCGCGCTCTCGGGGCAACCGCTGTCGGTGGCAGCGATGGTCGGCTTCATCACGCTGGCCGGCATCTCGGTGCGCAACGGCATCCTGAAGGTCAGCCACTACATCAACCTGATGCGCTTCGAGGGAGAGAACTTCGACCACAAGATGATCGTCCGCGCCTCGCTGGAGCGGCTGTCACCGGTACTGATGACGGCCCTGGTGACGGCCTTCGCGCTGGCGCCCTTGCTCTTCGAGGCCGAGCGCCCCGGCACGGAGGTGCTGCACCCGGTCGCCGTGGTGATCTTCTCCGGCCTCATCAGCTCGACCCTGCTCGACACCTTCCTCACGCCCGCGATGTTCTGGCTCTTCGGCCGCAAGGATGCCGAGCGGCTGATGGACGACAAGGACGCCGAGGCCCTCTGACCCGCTGATCACCCCTGACCAACTGAAAGGAAGCCCATGAAGCTGCAAACGCTCATTGCCATGATCGCCCTCACCGCCGCCGGCATTGCCCATGCCGCAGGCGAGAAGCACGACCACGCCCACGAACACAAGCCGATGCACGGCGGTGTCGTGGTTGAAGTGAAGGACATGGACTACGAACTCGTCGCCAAGCCGGCGGCGATCCAGCTGTACCTGCGCGACCACGGCAAGGCGGCCGATGTGTCCAAGGCCAGCGCCAAGATCACGCTGCTGACGGGGACCGAAAAGCAGGAGGTCGAGCTCAAGCCGGCTGGTGACAAGCTCGAGGCCAGAGGCAGCTTCAGGGTCGGCCCCGGTACCAAGGCGGTCGCCGTGGTGACGGTGGGTGGTAAGGCGTCGACTGCCCGCTTCACGCTGAAATGACTTCGCGGGCGAGCTTCACGAATATGTCCAGGCAGCTTCCTATCCCCCAGGGTAGGATCGGAAGATGCAAAACGTGCACGATCACCCGAGCTACGGCGCCATCGTCAAGCGCCTTCGACGCGCGAACGGCCATCTGCACAACGTGATCGGCATGATGGAATCTGAACGTGCGTGTGCGGACATAGCCCAGCAGTTGCAGGCGGTCGAGCGGGCCATTCAGGCCGCCAAGCGTGTTCTGGTGCATGAGCACCTGGATCACTGCCTGGAGGAAGCCATGCAGGGACAGTCCGCCGAGGCGCGCGCGCGCATGCGCGAATTCAAGGACATAACGAAGTACCTCTGACCTTCGGACATTGCCATGATCGCCCCAGCAGCCCCGACCCTTCCACGCCGCCATGCGGTGTGGTGGCTGCGCTGGTTGCTGGTTCTGTTGCTGGTGTTCGACCAAGTCAGTGCACCTCTGCATCTCCACCATCACGACAACGGCGTCGACGTTGCGGGCATGTCGCAAGGCCATCCGCATGCGGAGCACCTTTCGGCACTTGATCTCGAAGACGATGACGACGATGGGGGCCAGGCTGGACACCACGCTTCCGGTGGCCCTCGCACGTCCGCGAACGCGTCCGCTCAGTCGGCGGACGGCGGACCGGATGTCTCGATCGCCATCAGCGACTTGCTGGCTGCTGAACGATTCGGCGGTCTAGCCGCATCGCCCGAGCGCGTCTGGCCGCTGGC
>CAZFET010000002.1:0-1698 GCA_964517545.1 uncultured Burkholderiaceae bacterium | reverse complement strand
CGGCACCTCCCCGCGATCGTACGTGTCGACAGTCGGAACGGGATTGCGCGTGGCGAGTGGGACAGGCGAGGTCAGACCGTTGTCCATGTCCTCCACGGAGACGCTGACGTGGCCCGGGAGCGGGCGATCGAGATCTTCCGGCCGGTGCTCGCGCCGACACCGGCGGCGCGCGGCGCGACGGCCCCGAGAACCGCCGACGAGGCCTTGCCGTGAGCTGGCGGCGGGCAACGCCGGATGCCCGGCCGCGACGGCGTTGGGGCCGCCTTCTCCGGCGCCTGATCGCCTGGCCGCTGGCCCTTGCCCTGGACACGCCCGCCAAGCCTGTCCCCCTGAGCCGACCTCCCGACGGCCGAGCGCCACCCGCGCGCACCTGAAAGCCCCTTCTCGCCTCGCTTTCAACGGCGCGCACCTCGCTGTGCGCCGGTCTCTCGTGGAGTTCTCATGCCTCATCGCCCCTCGCGGCCGACGCTCGCGCGCGCCGCCATCGTCCTGGCCGGACTGACAATCGCCCTGCCCCTTCGGGCTGCCGACGAATTCAAGGTCTCACCTGCCCAACTGCAGTCATTGGGTGTCCGATTGTTGAAGCTGGAACAGCCAGCCGCCATCGGCGGCCAGGCCTTCCCTGCTCGGGTTGTGCTGCCACCCAGCCAGGAATACGTGCTCAGCGCACCGGTTGCCGGCGTGGTCGATCAGTTGCTCGTCAGCGAGAACGACACCGTCCAGGCCGGCCAAGCACTGCTGCGCCTGGTCAGCCCCGAACTGGGCGAGCTGCAGCTCAAGCTGAGCGAGGCAGCCTCGAAGGGACGGCTCTCTCAGGCCGCGCTCAAGCGCGAGCAGATGCTGTTCGCGGACGGCATCGTCCCACAGCGCCGTGTGCAGGAAGCGGAATCCACGGCCGCTGAGGATCAGGCCCGACAGCGGCACGCCGAGGCAGCGCTGCGCCTGGCCGGCATGGACGCTGCCGCCATCAAGCGCGTGGCCGAAGGCGGAGCCATGCAGGATGCACTCGTGCTGCGTGCACGCGCGCCCGGCATCGTGGTCAAGCTCGAAGCCAAGCCCGGTCTGCGCGTGCAGGGTGCCGACGCCCTGGTGCGAATTGCCGATACGCGCAAGCTGTGGCTCGACATCCAGGTGCCGGTGGACCGCCAGGCACAGATCGCCACCAAGGGCGCTTCGGTCACCGGTGTCGATCGGGACGTGACGGCCACGCCGCTGGGCTTCGGTGCCACGGTCAGTGACAGCCAGACCGTGATGCTGCGCGCGCAGGTCACGCGCGGGGCGCAGTCGCTGCGCCTGGGCGAGTTCGTGCAGGTGCGTGTGCCGTTTGCCGGCACCGAAGAAGGCTGGCCGGTTCCTGTTCCGGCGGTCGTGCGGCAGGACGACAAGGCCTACGTCTTCGTTCGCACCGCGCAGGGCTTCACCGCCTTGCCGGTGACTGTGCTCGACAGCGCCGGCCAGTCGGTGCGCGTCAAGGGTGCGCTGCGCGCAGGGCAGGAAATTGCCATCGGCTCGGTCATCGCGCTGAAGTCCGCCTGGCTCGGCAAGGGCGGGAGCAACTGACATGCTGGCCCGCCTTGTTCAATTCGCGCTGGCACAGCGCCTCTTCGTGCTGATCGCCGGCCTGGTTCTGATGGCCGCCGGCTGGCTGGCCTTCAAGGACCTGCCCATCGACGCGTTCCCCGACGTGTCGAGCACGCA
>CAZFET010000001.1:38791-40980 GCA_964517545.1 uncultured Burkholderiaceae bacterium | reverse complement strand
ATCCGGTAGCGGGTCCTGGCTCTGGTACTCGGCCGGCGAAGGCTCGGTCAGGCGCCAGGCCGAGGTCGGCCATCAGCTCGACCAGCGACGCGAGCCGCCGCAGCAGCTCGGCGCGATCGTCGCCCGCGAACTCGACGAGCAGGACTGCGTCGGGGCGACCGACGATCGCCGCTTCGACGGTCGGGCGGAACGCCGGGTTGGCCAGGCTCAGCTCGATCATGATGCGATCGACCAGCTCCACCGCGGTGGGCCCGAGCTGCACGATGTGCTGCGCCGACTCCATCGCCTTGCGGAAGCTCGGGAAGTTGACGACCCCGAGCACGCGCGCGCGCGGCAGCGGCGCGAGCTGCAGCACGAGGCTGCGCGTGAACGCCAGCGTGCCTTCGGACCCCACCAGCAGGTGCGCGAGGTTGACGCTGCCGTCGGCGGTGTACGGCCGCTCGCTCTGGTTGCAGAAGATGTCGAGGTTGTAGCCGCCGACGCGGCGCATGACCTTCGGCCAGCGCGCCTCGATGTCGGCGCGATGCGTCTCGGCCAGCTCGCGCACGGCCTCGCCGATGCGCCGCGCGCGGCCCGACAGCGACGCGAGCGGGCCGAATTCCAGCAGCTCGCCGCTCGACAGCCACGCGGTCGCGCCGAGCACGTTGTGCACCATGTTGCCGTAGGCGATCGAGCGCGAGCCGCAGGAGTTGTTGCCGGCCATGCCGCCGAGGGTGGCCTGCGCGCTGGTGGACACGTCGACCGGGTACCACAGGCCGTGCGGCCTGAGCTGCGCGTTCAGGTGATCGAGCACGAGCCCCGGCTCGACCACGACGCGGCGGTTCGGCACGTCGAGCTCGAGCAGCTTGCGCAGGTGGCGCGTCGTGTCGACCACCAGCGCAGCCCCCACCGTCTGGCCGCACTGGCTGGTGCCGGCGCCGCGCGGCAGCACCGGCACCTTCATGTCGCGCGCGATGTCGAGGGCGGCGGCCACGTCGTCGGCGTCGACGGGCACGAACACGCCGACGGGGTCGATCTGGTAGATCGACGCGTCGGTCGCGTAGCGGCCGCGCGAGGCGGCGTCGAACAGCACGTCACCTCGCGTGTGGGCGCGCAGGCGGCGCTCGAGCGCGTGACACGTCTCGTTCGGCGGCCGCACGGTGCCGGGCGGACGCAAGCTGTCGGGACGGTCGGGTCGCATCGGAGGCGTGCTCGTCGCCGCGCGCTCAGGACGCCGTGCCGAGCGGCTGCAGCTCGCCTGCGCGCATGAGCTCGAGCACGGTGTCTCGCTTGTGCGGCAGGTGCTCGACCAGGATGGCGCGCAGCGCGCCGGCGTCGCGCGCGTCGAGCGCGGCCAGCATGCGCTCGTGCTCCTCGACCGCGCGCTTCCACTTGGCCTCGTTCTGGTTGGTGCGAAAGCGCAGCGACTGCACCCGCGCGTTGATGCGCGCGTAGGTGGAGGCCAGCACCGGGTTGCGCGCGGCGGCGTTGATCGCGCCGTGGATGGCGGCGTTGAGGCGGTAGTAGTTCGACAGGTCGCGCCGTGTGTAGCTGGCCAGCATCTCGTAGTGCATGGCGCGGATCTCGGCGCGCTCGGCGTCGGTGGCGCGCTGCGCCGCGAGCTCGCCCGACAGCCCCTCCAGGCCGGCGAGCACCTCGAAGGTGTCGATCACGTCGGCCTCGGTGAGCTTGACCGCCACGGCGCCGCGGTTGGGCATCAGGTCGACCAGCCCCTCGACCGCGAGCAGCTTGATCGCCTCGCGCAGCGGCGTGCGCGACACGCGCAGCTGCTCGCACAGCACGCGCTCGTTGAGCTTGGCGCCGGGCGGGATGCGCCCCTCGACCAGCATGGTGCGCAGGCGCGCGGCCACCTGGTCGTGCAGCGCCATGCGCGAGATCTCGATCACTTCGGCCATGGTCAGCGTCCTCTGCAACGCATTTTGCATGCAAAACTGACCCGCGTCTTTCCAGTGCAATCAGGACAAACGCGGGTGGCACACTGGCTTTTGCATGCAAAACTGCCACGAAAGGATCGTCATGCTCAAGCTCGACTTCCACCCGACGGGTCGCCACTTCCTGCAGATCCCGGGGCCCAGCCCGGTGCCCGACCGCATCCTGCGGGCCATGAGCCTGCCGACGATCGACCATCGCGGACCGGAGTTCGGCGCGCTGGGTCTGAAGGTGCTGGCGGGCATCCGCGAGGTCTTCAA
>CAZFET010000001.1:38424-38781 GCA_964517545.1 uncultured Burkholderiaceae bacterium | reverse complement strand
CGGTGGCCGCCGAACCATCAAAAAAAACAGGGGCGTGGGAAGCGGCGCTGATGAACACGCTGAGCCCCGGCGACCAGGTGCTGATGTACGAGACCGGGCACTTCGCGTCGCTGTGGCACAAGATGGCCACGCGGCTCGGCGTGCACACCGAGTTCCTCGCATGGCAGGGCCCCGACGAGCATCTGCCGCACGCGCCGAGCTGGCGGCGCGGCGTGCAGGCCGACATGATCGAGTCGCGCCTGCGGCAGGACACCGCGCGCCGCATCAAGGCGGTGTGCGTGGTGCACAACGAGACCTCGACGGGCGTGACGTCCGACATCGCGTCGGTGCGCAAGGCGATCGACGCGGCGAAGCACC
>CAZFET010000001.1:0-38414 GCA_964517545.1 uncultured Burkholderiaceae bacterium | reverse complement strand
CACGGAGCAGATTCATGGCCGGTATGGTATCCGGGATGCGCTTGGCAGAAGCCGCTTGCAATGGGTGGAAGACCCCCTTATAATCTCGCGCTTTCCCCAGATCTACCGGATATCGATATGGCCAATTCCGTCCAAGCCCGCAAGCGTGCCCGTCAAGCAACCGAGCAGCGTGCTCACAACATGAGCCAGCGCTCCACCTTGCGTACCGCGATCAAGAAGGTGCGCAAGGCAATCGACGCGGCGAAGCACCCGGCGCTGCTGATGGTCGACACGATCTCGGGCCTCGCCAGTGCCGACTACCGCCCCGACGAATGTGGCGTCGACGTCACGGTCAGCGGCTCGCAGAAGGGCCTCATGCTGCCGCCGGGCATCGGCTTCAACGCGCTGTCGCCGCGCGCGCTGGAGGCGTCGAAGTCGGCCACCTTGCCGCGCTCGTTCTGGGCCTGGGACGAGATCGTCGAGATGAACAAGGACGGCTACTGGCCGTACACGCCGAACACCAACCTCCTGTACGGGCTGAGCGAGGCGCTGGACATGCTGCTGGACGAAGGCCTCGACAACGTGTTCGCGCGCCACCGGCGCTGGGCCGCCGGCGTGCGCGCGGCCGTCGGCGCGTGGGGCCTGCCGATCCAGTGCGCCGATCCGGCGGTGTACTCGCCGGTGCTCACCGGCGTGATCACGCCGCCGGGCGTCGACGCCGACGCGGTGCGGCGCCTGATCCACCAGCGCTTCGACCTGTCGCTCGGCACCGGCCTCGGCAAGCTCAAGGGCCGCATGTTCCGCATGGGCCACCTCGGCGACAGCAACGACCTCACCCTGGTGGCGATGGTCGCGGGTGTCGAGATGGGGCTGAAGCTCGCCGGCGTCAAGCTGGCCGGCAGCGGCGTGCAGGCGGCGATGGAGCATTTCGCGTCGCATCCACAGGGTTCGGCACTGCGCGCGGCGGCGTGACGCCGGGACGCGCGCCGGCACCGACAGATCACCTCCAGGGAGACCTCACGATGCATCGACGATCCGTCCTCCGCGCCGCCGGCGCCAGCGTGGCCGCGCTCGGCCTGCCGCGCGTGTTCGCGCAGACCTGGCCGAGCGGCCCCGTGCGCATCGTCGTCGGGTTCCCGCCGGGCGGCGGCACCGATGCGCTCGCGCGCGTGGTGGGTGCGAAGCTCGGCGCGATGTGGGGGCAGCAGGTCGTGGTCGAGAACAAGGCCGGCGTCGCCGGGGTGCTGGCGGCCGAGTACGTCGCGCAGCAGCCGAGCGACGGCAGCACCTTGCTGATGGCGCACATCAACAGCCACGCGCTCGCGCCCAGCCTGCAGCCCAAGCTGCGCTACAGCGTGGCGCGCGACTTCGTGCCGATCGTGCTGGTGGGCGTGACGCCGAACCTGCTGATCGCCAACACGGCGCAACCGGCGCAGACGGTGAAGGACATCGTCGCGCTGTGCAAGGCGCAGCCGGGCCGGGTGAGCTTCGGCTCGGCTGGCGCCGGCTCGGCGCAGCACCTCGCGCTGGAGATGTTCAAGCTGCGCGCGAAGGTCGACGCGCTGCACGTGCCGTACAAGGGCTCGGGGCCGCTGCTCACCGACCTGATCGGCGGCCAGATCCAGTACAGCTTCGAGACGATGACCGCGGCGACGCCGCACGTGAAGAGCGGCAAGGTGATCGCCGTCGCGCAGACGCGCGCGAAGCGCGCCAAGGGCCACCCGAACGTGCCGACGATGCAGGAGCAGGGCTTCGCCGGCTTCGAGGCCACGACGTGGTACGGGCTCGCCGGCCCGGGCAAGCTGCCCACGCCGATCGCGAAGAAGATCAACGCCGACGTGAACACGGTGCTCGCGATGCCCGACGTGCAGGAGCGCCTCGACTCGTTCGGCGCCGAGGACGGCGGCGGCACGACCGAGAAGTTCTCGCAGTTCATCGACAGCGAGATCGCGAAGTGGACGCGGGTCGTCCCGGATGCTCAGGTGCGCGTCGACTCCTGACGGCGCGACCGCGCACGCTCGATCGTGCGCATGGGTGAGCGAGCGACCGCCGACCCATTTGTGACCACGCCCGCGCGCCGCTCCCTCCGGGTTGCGGGGGCGGGCGCGAGCCGGCGTCCCCCAAACGGGGCAGTGATCCCGACCCCGAGGTGCCGCAATGATCTGCGCCGTCACTTCGGGAGTAGTTCACATGCTCGACGATCACCGCCTCGATGTCCCCGCCGCGCCCGCGCCGTCGATCCGGCGGCCGCACGCGGCGCCGCCGGTCGACATCCCGCCCGGGCATGTCGGCCCCGTCGTGCTGCCGGGCAGCGGCCGCACCATCTGGTGGACCGGCCGCGTCGCGATCGGGCTGCGGCACCAGCCGAAGCGCCAGTTCGACGGCCTGTCGCACTCGGCCCTGTGGCTGCAGGACCTGCTGCTGCAGCGGCGCGGCAAGCTGTCGGCCGCGTGAGCCGGCGCGGCGCGTCTATGCTGGCGGCGTGCACATCGCCTGGATCGACGACGACACGCCGCTGCCGCCCACGCACCTCGCGCTGCCCGCGCAGAGCGAGGCGCCGGGCTTGCTGGCCGCCGGCGGCACGCTGAATCTCGCGCGGCTCGAGGAGGCCTACTCGCACGGCGTGTTCCCGTGGTTCGGCGAAGGCCAGCCGGTGCTGTGGTGGACGCTCGATCCGCGCATGGTGCTGCCGGTCGGCGAGTTCCGCCTGACGCGCTCGCTGCGCAAGACGCTCGCGCGCTTCGTCTCGACGCCGGGCTGCGAGATCCGCTGCGACAGCGCGTTCCGCGAGGTGATCGAGACCTGCTCGCGCACGCCGCGCCGGGGGCAGGACGGCACGTGGATCGTGCCGGCGATGGTCGACGCGTACTGCGCGTGGCACGCGGCCGGCAAGGCACACAGCGTGGAGACCTGGATCGACGGCGAACTCGCCGGCGGCCTGTACGGCGTGCACCTCGGGCGCATGTTCTTCGGCGAGTCGATGTTCGCGCGCCGCACCGACGCGTCGAAGATCGCGCTGGCCGCGCTGGTGGCGCTGTGTCGCGCGCACCACGTCCCGCTCATCGATTGCCAGCAGTCCACCGAGCACCTGGCGTCGATGGGCGCGCGCGAGATCCCGCGCGACGAGTTCGAGCGCCATCTCGCCACCCATGTCCCCGGCCCTCCGGCGATCGCACGCTGGACCTATGATCCACGGCTGTGGGCGCAGCTCGACGAACGACTGGCCGCGCCCGCGAGCACCGCGCCATGACCCACCCGAAGGAGCTCCCGCTCGCGTCGCTGCAGTTCTATGCGACGGCGCCCTACCCGTGCAGCTACCTGTCGGGGCGCATGGCGCGCTCGCAGGTGGCCACGCCCAGCCACCTGATCCATGCCGACGCGTACTCGGGGCTGGTGGCCAACGGCTTCCGGCGCAGCGGCATGTTCACCTACCGCCCCTATTGCGACGGCTGCCGCGCGTGCGTGCCGCTGCGCGTGCCGGTCGAGCGCTTCGAGCCGTCGCGCAGCCAGCGCCGCGCGTGGACGGCGCATCACGCCTTGCAGGCGCGGGTGCTGCGTCTGTGCTTCGTGCCCGAGCACTACCAGCTCTACCTGCGCTACCAGGCCGGCCGCCACGCCGGCGGCGGCATGGACCACGACAGCATCGACCAGTACACGCAGTTCCTGCTGCAAAGCCGCGTGAACTCGCGGCTGGTGGAGTTCCGCGAGCCGGCGCCGGGCGGCCTCGGGCCGCTCAAGATGGTGTCGATCCTCGACATCCTGAACGACGGGCTGTCGGCGGTGTACACCTTCTACGAGCCCGAGCCGCGCGCGAGCTACGGCACCTACAGCGTGCTGTGGCAGATCGACCAGGCGCGGCAGCTGCGGCTGCCGCACGTGTACCTCGGCTACTGGATCGCCGAGAGCACGAAGATGGCCTACAAGGCGCAGTTCAGGCCGCACCAGCTGCTGCTGGACGGCGTGTGGCGCGACGCTTCGGCGGCCTGAAGCGCCGGGTCGGCGACGGGACGAACACCGGCGCGCGGCCGCGAGACCCGCGAGACGTCAGCGCGAGTTCTCGGCGGCGCGCAGTTCCTCGCACGAGGGCTTGCACACCATCTGCACCTTGCCGAGCAGCCGCTTGCTCTGGAGCTGGTCGGGCGAGCGGTGGCGGCCGCACTTGAAGCACGACCGCGTGTTGCCCCGCCCGATGAACGGCGAGCCGCCGACCTTGCTCGCGTAACGCAGCCCGTCGCCCGTGATGCGGGTCGTAGTGGCTTTGGTCATGAGTCCGGAGATCCGATGGTGGGTGGTGCAGGGTTCGAACCTGCGACCCCTGCCGTGTGAAGGCAGTGCTCTACCGCTGAGCTAACCACCCGCGCCGCTGGCGCGGCAAGGCGCGAATTATGCCATGGCCCTGCGCCACACCGCCGCGCCGCCGCAGGCCTTGTCGAGCTCGGCCAGCACGGCTTCGTGCGCCGCGCGCTCGTCGGCATCGGGCTCGATCACCGGCAGCTCGAACGCCGCCAGGTCCACGTCTTCCGCGGTCGCGATCTGCGGGCCGGCGTCGGTCGGGTCGATGACCAGCGACTCCTGGCCGCGCGTCATGCGGATGTACACCTCGGCCAGCAGCCCGGCGTCGAGCAGCGCGCCGTGCAAGGTGCGGTTGCTGTTGTCGACCTCGAGCCGCTTGCACAGCGCGTCGAGCGAGTTCGACTTGCCCGGGAACTGCTCGCGCGCCATGGCGAGGCTGTCGGTCACGCGCTCGACGAAGCTGGCGAACGGCGGCTTGCCGAGACGGCGCAGCTCCATGTCGAGGAAGCCGACGTCGAAGCTCGCGTTGTGGATCACCACCTCGGCGCCGGCCAGGTACTCGAGCAGCTCGTCGGCGATCGCGGCGAACACGGGCTTGTCGGCGAGGAACTCGTCGGTGAGGCCGTGGATCTTGACCGCGTCTTCGCTGTTGCGGCGCTCGGGGTTGACGTAGAAGTGCTTGTTGTGACCCGTGAGCCGGCGGTTGACCATCTCGATGCAGCCGATCTCGATGATGCGGTCGCCGCTCTCCGGGCTGAGGCCCGTGGTCTCGGTGTCGAGGAAGACCTGTCTCATGCGCCGGCCCCCCGCTTTGCGCTCGTCGCCCACAGCCACGCGCCGGCCGCGATCATCGGCAGGCACAACCACTGCCCCATGCTGAGGTTCAGCGCGAGCAGACCGAGGAAGCTGTCGGGTTCGCGGAAGTACTCGGCCACGAAGCGCAGCACGCCGTACCCCACGAGAAAGGCGCCCGACACCGCACCGAGCGGCCGCGGGCGGCGCGCGAACCACCACAGCAGCACGAACAGCAGCAGCCCTTCGAGCGCGAACTGGTACAGCGGCGACGGATGCCGCGGGATCGGCGTGCCGGACTGCGGGAACACCATCGCCCACGGCAAGGACGGATCGGCGGCGCGGCCCCACAGCTCGCCGTTGATGAAGTTGCCGAGCCGCCCGCTCGCGAGCCCGACGGGCACGCACGGCGCCACGAGGTCGGCCACCTGCAGGAAGGGCCGCGCGCGCGAGCGCGCGAACCACGCCATCGCCGCGATCACGCCCAGCAGCCCGCCGTGGAACGACATGCCGCCCTTCCACACCGCGAGCGCCTCGAGCGGGTTCGCGGCGTAGTAGCCGGGCTTGTAGAACAGCACGTAGCCCAGGCGCCCGCCGATGATCACGCCGACCACGCCCCAGAACAGCAGGTCCTCGACGTCGCGCCGCGACCAGCCGGCCGACGCGTACGGCTCGCGGCGCGTGCGCAGGGTCGCGAGCCACAGGAACAGGCCGAAGGCGACCAGGTAGGTCAGTCCGTACCAGTGGATGCCGAACGATCCGATGCGGATCGCGATGGGGTCGAACTGCGGGTGGACGAGCATGACGGCCGGAATGCTAGCAGCGCGACCTAGAATGCCCCGGCAGCACCGCCGCTGCGCACTCTCCTGCCCGCCGCCCCGCCCGCCCCTTCGCCGTACCTGCCATGACCGACAAGCTCAATCCCCGCTCGAGGAACATCACCGAAGGCGTCGCACGCGCGCCCAACCGCTCGATGTTCTACGGCATGGGCTACCAGCCCGAGGACTTCGCCAAGCCGATGATCGGCGTGGCCAACGGCCACTCGACCATCACGCCGTGCAACTCGGGGCTGCAGCGGCTCGCCGACGCCGCGATCGCGTCGCTGAAGAAGGCCGGCGCCAACCCGCAGGTCTTCGGCACGCCGACCATCAGCGACGGCATGGCGATGGGCACCGAGGGCATGAAGTACTCGCTGGTCTCGCGCGAGGTGATCGCCGACTGCATCGAGACCTGCGTGGGCGGCCAGTGGATGGACGGCGTCATCACGATCGGCGGCTGCGACAAGAACATGCCCGGCGCGATGATGGGCATGCTGCGCGCCAACGTGCCGGGGCTCTTCGTCTACGGCGGCACCATCCTGCCCGGTCACTACAAGGGCAAGGACCTCAACATCGTCAGCGTGTTCGAGGCGGTGGGCGAGTTCTCCGCCGGCCGCATGAGCGAGGAGGACTTCTGCCAGATCGAGCGCCGCGCCATCCCCGGCAGCGGCTCCTGCGGCGGCATGTACACGGCCAACACGATGAGCAGCGCGTTCGAAGCACTCGGCATGAGCCTGCCGGGCTCGAGCACGATGGCCAACGTCGAGGACGAGATCGTCGCCCTGATGGATCGCGCCGCCGGCGCCGTGGTCGAGGCGGTGCGCCGCGACCTGAAACCGCGCGACATCGTCACGCGCCAGAGCATCGAGAACGCCGTCGCCGTCATCATGGCCACCGGCGGCTCGACCAACGCGGTGCTGCACGAGCCGTTCATCGCGCACGCCGCCGGCGTCGAGTGGAGCATCGACGACTTCGAGCGCGTGCGCCGCAAGGTGCCGGTGATCTGCGACCTCAAGCCGTCGGGCCGGTACCTCGCGATCGACCTGCACCGCGCCGGCGGCATTCCGCAGGTGATGAAGCTGCTGCTCGACGCCGGCCTGCTGCACGGCGACTGCATCACCATGACCGGCAAGACCCTGGCCGAGAACCTCGCCGACGTGCCCGCGGCGCCGCGCGCCGACCAGGACGTGATCCGCCCGGTCGACCGGCCGCTGTACGCACAGGGCCACCTCGCCATCCTCAAGGGCAACCTGTCGACCGAAGGCAGCGTCGCCAAGATCACCGGGCTGAAGAACCCGGTGATCACCGGACCCGCGCGCGTGTTCGACGACGAGCAGAGCGCGCTGGCGGCGATCATGGATCGCCGCATCCAGCCGGGCGACGTGATGGTGCTGCGCTACCTCGGTCCGAAGGGCGCGCCCGGCATGCCGGAGATGCTCGCGCCGACGTCCGCGCTCATCGGCCAGGGGCTCGGTGAGTCGGTGGGCCTCGTCACCGACGGTCGCTTCTCCGGCGGCACGTGGGGCATGGTCGTCGGCCACGTCGCACCCGAGGCGGCGGTCGGCGGCACGATCGCGCTCGTGCGCGAGGGCGACTCGATCACGATCGACGCGCACAAGCTGCTGCTGCAGCTCAACGTCGACGACGCGGAGCTCGCACGCCGACGCGCCGCGTGGCAGGCGCCGAAGCCGCGCTACACGCGCGGCGTGCTGGCCAAGTTCGCGAAGAACACGTCGAGCGCCAGCACCGGCGCCGTGCTCGACCGCGACTGACGGAGCCCGTTCAGAGCTTCTTCGGCGGCACCGGCTCTTCGAGGTCGGTGAAGTTGGTCGACTCGACCTGGCTGTGGAACTGGCTGCTGCGCGTGACCGTGTCGGCGTGGCGCTGGCGCTCGGCCGCGCGTTCGGCCTCGACTTCGCGCACCTTCTCCTGGTGCTGCGCCTTGTAGGCCGCGGCCTTGCGCTTGTTGCGGTCGAAGCGGCGGTGGTCGATGCCCAGGGCCTCGAACGCCTTGCGGCGCCGCGCCTCCTTGCGGTCTTCCATCTTCTGCATCTCGCGCTTCTTCGTGAGGCCCGAGCTGTCGGCATACGACCACCACAGCACCGCCAGGCCGAACGGCGCGAGCACGACCCACCACGACCAGCCCGCGACCGGCGAGACGTCGGCGAACTTCAGCAGCACCATGAGCGTGCCGACCACGACGAAGAACATGTGCGGGCTTCTCCACGGGCGCGGCGCGCCCTGTCAACCGGGGCTTTTACAATCCGTTGACCGCGCTGTAAAGCTCGCAATTCACGCCAACCCGAAAGGACCCCATGAAGCCGCTGCTTGCCACCCTGGCCGTTGCCGTCGCCGGCCTGTCCTCGACCGCCGCGTTCGCCAGCGCCGACCTGGCGCAGAAGAAGAACTGCATGGCCTGCCACGCCGTCGACAAGAAACTCGTCGGGCCGTCGTACAAGGACGTCGCAGCCAAGTACGCCGGTCAGAAGGACGCCGTCGACAAGCTCGCCGAGAAGATCATCAAGGGCGGCCAGGGCGTCTGGGGCCCGGTCCCGATGCCGGCCAATGCCCAGGTCTCTCCGGCAGAGGCCAAGCAGCTGGTGCAGTGGATCATGACCCAGAAGTGATCGACCGGCCTGGCCCACGGGCCAGCCATCGAACGGCCGCGCACTGCGCGGCCGTTTCGTTTGGCGCGAGCCTCGGCGCGTTTGGCGCGAGCCTCCGCGCCTCGCGCGAACCTGCGAACGGGCTCCCCGCTTCACGCCACCGGCGTCCGCCGGCCGGAGCTCGACCCCGGCGCCCTCGCCGGAGCCCAGCCGCGACGCCGGTCGTTGCCAAGGTCAGGGGCCCTGCCGATACTGGCCCGCATGGCCGGCACCGCATCCGATCGCGTCGACGCGCTGCGCGCGTTCGACCGCTTCTGCGCGCGGCGCATCGGCGTGCTGCAGCGACGGCTGCTCGGCCACGAGCGCCGGCGCGATGAGCCCGTGATCCTGCGCTCGCTGCAGCCCGGCGACATCGGATGGGTGGTCTCGCGCCACGGCGCGCTGTACGCGCAGGAGTACGGCTGGGACATGAGCTTCGAGGCGCTGGTGGCCCACATCGCGGCGCGCGTCGTCGAGCAGTTCGAGGCCGGGCGCGAAGCCGCGTGGATCGCCGAGCACGACGGCGCGCGCGCCGGCTGCGTCTTCCTCGTGCAGGCGCGCGACGAGCGCACCGGGCGTCCGATTCCGCGGGTGGCGCAGCTGCGCATGCTGCTGGTCGAGCCGGCGGCTCGCGGCCTCGGGCTGGGCCGGCGCCTGACCGACGAGTGCACCGCCTTCGCGAAAGCGGCCGGCTACGCACGTATCCGCCTGTGGACGAACAGCGTGCTGCTCGCCGCGCGCGCGATCTACCAGCGCGCCGGCTACCGGCTCGTCGCGAGCGAGCCGCACCACAGTTTCGGCCACGACCTCGTCGGCGAAACCTGGGAACTGGCGCTTTGAACGCGGCCCGCCTCGCCCTCGCGGCGGCGGCCGCGGTCGGCGTGCAGGTCGGCGCGGCCATCGTCGGCACGCGCGCGGTAGTCGACGAGCTCGGCCCCGCCTCGATCGCCTTCGTGCGCTACGCGGTCGCGCTGGCGACCTTGCTGCCCTTCGTCGACTGGCGGGCCGTGCGCGCGATCGACCGGCGCGACCGGCTGCCGGCGATGGCCCTCGGCATCGGCCAGTTCGCGCTGCTGATCGCGCTGCTGAACTTCGGGCTGCAGAGCGTGCCGGCCGCGCCCGCCGCGTTGATCTTCGCGAGCTTCCCGCTGCTGGCGCTCGGCGTGGCGGCGGCGCTCGGGCACGAGCGCCTCACCGCACGCAAGCTCGTCGCGGTGGCCCTCACGCTGGGCGGTGTGGCGGTCGCCCTGGGCTCCGGCGTCGCGGCGCGCAGCGCCTGGTGGGGCGAACTCGCCGTGCTCGCCAGCGCGCTGACGGGCGCCGTGTGCAGCGTGCTGTACCGGCCCTACCTGCGGCGCCATCCGCTGCTGCCCCTCACGGTCTGGGCGCTCGGCGCCGCGGTCGCGAGCCTCGCCGCCGGCGCGTGGATCGAAGGCGGCTTCGCGCGGCTGCCGCAGATCAGCGTGTCGGGCTGGATCGTGCTGGGCGCGGTCGGCGCCTCCAGCGGCGTCGGCTACTGGCTGTGGCTGTGGGCGCTGCGCCATGCCGACGCGTCGCGCGTGACCCTCTATCTCGCGCTCAGCCCGCTGACGGCGCTGGCGCTCGGCGCCGCCGTGCTCGGCGAGCCGGTGCCGGCGCGGCTGTGGCTGGCGCTGGCGCTGGTCGGCGCCGGGCTGTGGGCTACGCGAACTCCTGGCGCACCAGCGGCGACATCAGTCGCCGGATGATCCAGCCGAGCAGTCCGCAGGCCACGAGGGTGAGCGCCACCGCGAGGACGCGCGCCACGGTCACGAAGCCGCCGAACACGTCGGCCGCCTGAGGCGGCAGCTGCGCGCGGCCGATCGTGGCCTGCACCAGCGACTGCACCACCTCGTGCTGCAGCCACAGGCCGAGCAGGTTGAAGACGATCGCCACGGCCAGCAGGCCGATGAACACACGACGCGCCCAGTCCAGGCGCAGCAGCAGGCCGATGGCCGAGGCGAGCGTCGCCACCGACATCAGCAGGCCGAATCCGACGACCCAGGGCAGGTAGCCCAGCAGCAGGCCGGTGAGCAGCGGCAGCGGCTGCGACGGCATCGCGGCGACGGGCGCCGGCAGCAGCGACGCCACGGCGGCGTTCTGGATCAGCGCCGAGACCGTGGCCAGGCCGCTCAGCGCGATGAACACCCACGCCGTGACGGTGACGAACAGCGATCGGGCTCCGACGTTGAAGGTCTGCGGCATGGCGGCTCTCCTGCCCGCGGGGGACTGACACTCCATAGTGCCGGCCCCGCGTGACAGGAATTCTGTGAAGCGGCCGGCACGGTGTCATTCCCCAACAAGAGTGGCACCCGCGAATCGAGGGCCGCGGCTGTCGGTGACGCGCGACGACCTGCAACAGCCGGCGTGCCGCCGTCGGCGCGTTCCCGTCGGCCCGCTCCGGTCGGCCCGCTCCCGCCGACCGTCCGGCCGCGCCGCGCGGCTCGTCGCGCCGTCAGCCGAAGCGCACCGCGAAGATCGGCGGCAGATGCAGCGACACGGTGCTCCACGCGTCGCCGCCGTCGGCGCTCGCCCAGAGCCCGCCGGTGGTGCTGCCCATGAGCAGCGAGCGGCCATCGCCGGCCACCGCCAGACCGTGGCGGTAGACGAGCTCGTAGCAGTCGCGCTGCGGCAGCCCCTCGCGCAGGGTCTCGAAGCTGCGCCCGCCGTCGCGCGTGCGGTTGACGGCCAGCGCGCCATTCACCGGCACGCGGCACTGGTCGGCCACGCCCGGCACGAACCACGCGGTGTCGGCGTCGGCCGGGTGCACGGCCACCGCAAAGCCGAAGTTCGACAGCGGCGCGCCGGTCACCTCCTGCCACGACGCGGCGCCGTCGGTCGAGCGCCAGATGCCGTTGTGATGCTGGCACCACAACACGTCGGGCGCCGCCGGGCAGCGCACGATCAGGTGCGGGTCCTGCGTGTTCGGGTTGCCGGCCTGCTCCGGCGGCATGTAGGCGGCCACCATGCCCTGCGCCTGCAGCGACCAGCTGCGGCCGCCGTCGCGCGTGCCCCAGGCGCCGCCGCAGCTGATGCCCACCAGCAGGTCGCCCTCGCGCTGCGGATGCGGGCACAGCGAGTGGATGCCTGGCACGTCGTAGCCGCCGCCGAACCACTCGAGCCGCTCCGCGCGGTTCCACAGCGCCTCGACCAGCTCCCACGAGCGGCCGCCGTCGGTCGAGCGGAACAGGCCGCCGGGCAAGGTGCCGGCCCACAGCGTGCCGTGCGCCTCGGTCATCGACCAGATCTGCACCAGCTTCCACGGCGGCCCTGCGGCGTCGGCCGGCTGTGCCGGATAGGCCGGCGTGGCCACCTCGGCCCAGGTCGCGCCGCCGTCGTCGGAGGCGTGCACCTTCACGCCGAAGTGCCCGAGCGCCAGCGCGGCGAGCATGCGGCCCGACCCTCCGACCGGCGGCAGCAGCATCGACACGGGCTCGCCGAGGAAGCTCGTGCGCTCGATCTTCCACGCGCTGCCGCGGCGCCGCAGCTCGATGAGTCCCTTGCGCGTCGCCACCCACGCCCGATCGTTCATGTCCGCCTCCGAAGTTCGATCCGCCGTCGCCCGGTCGCCGCTCAGCCGCCCGACAGCGCCTGCATCACGTGCACGCGGCTCGACGCGCTCAGCGCATCGGCCAGGCCCGTGCGGTCGGTGCTGCGCCGCCCGTCGATGAAGACGACCACGTTGGCCCGCAGGTGGCCCTGGTCGTCGAGCACGTAGCCGCGCAGGCGCGGGTTCACGTCGAACGCGGCCTCGAGCGCGTCGCGCAAGGTCGTGGCGCCGCACTCGACTCGCGGCGTCTCGGTGAAGCGCCGCAACTGCGGCGTGAACTCGACCACGGGCACGGCCGCGATGATGCGCCGCCGGACGCCCGCTGCCAACCGCGACAATCCCGGCCGATGAATCACGCCGTCCTCGCGGCCGCCGCGGCCTACTTCATGTGGGGCCTGTTCCCGCTGTACTTCAAGCAGGTCGCCGCGGCCCAGCCGTTCGAGATCGTGCTGCACCGCGCGGTGTGGTCGATGGTGTTCCTCTTGATCGTGCTCGCGGCCATGCGGCGCCTCGCCTGGCTGCGCGACGTGCTGCGCCGGCCGAAGCTGCTGGGGCTGTTTGCGCTGAGCGCGGCGCTCGTGTCGGGCAACTGGCTGCTGTACGTGTGGGCGGTGAACAACGACCGCGTGGTGGACGCGAGCCTGGGCTACTTCATCAACCCGCTCGTCTACGTGCTGCTCGGCTGGCTGGTGCTGCACGAGCGGCTGCGCCGCGCGCAGTGGGCGGCGGTCGCGCTGGCCGCGCTCGGCGTGCTGTGGCTCACGTGGCAAGGCGCTCAGGTGCCGTGGGTGGCGCTCGCGCTGGCCGCGAGCTTCGGCCTGTACGGCCTGATCCGCAAGACCGCACCGCTGGGCACCCTGGAAGGCCTCGCGCTGGAGACCCTGCTGCTGGCCTCGCTGACGGTGCCGCTGCTGGCCGCGTGGACCTGGCGCGGCGACAGCGCGCTGGCCACCGGTGACCCGTCGCTCGTCGCGTGGCTGGTGTTCGCCGGCCCGCTGACGGCCGCGCCGCTGCTGCTGTTCGCCTACGGCGCCCGGCGCATCACGCTCACCCTGCTCGGGCTGCTGCAGTACATCGGCCCGACCCTGCAGCTCGTGCTGGGCGTGTGGCTGTACCGCGAGCCCTTCTCGGGCTCGCGGATCGCCGGCTTCGCGCTGATCTGGGCCGCGCTGGCGCTGTACAGCGCCGAAGGCTGGTGGGTCAGCCGGCGTGCAGCACCTGCGCCGTCGCACTGACCACCGCCGCGATGCGGCCAATGTCGCGCAGCTGCTGCGTCGTGAGTCCTTCGGCCTTGAGCAGGCCGAAGTGCGACTTCACGCAGAAGTGGCACTTGCCGACGATCGAGGCGGCCAGCGCGTACGACTCGAACTTCGCCTTGCTCACGCCGCCGTGGCTGGCGTAGGCATTCATGCGCAGCTCGGGCCGCAGGGTCTTCAGCTCGTCGTCGCCCGCCATCTCGACGTACGGGTACCAGACGTTGTTCATGCCCATCAGCGCCGCGGCGGTGAGCGCCGCGTGGCCTTCGGCCGGCGGCACCGCCGCCTCGAACGCGTCGACCAGCTCCTTCGAGCGCGCCGCGAACGCCGCCGCCAGCGCGACGCCGAGCGCGTCTTCCGGCGCAAGGCTCGAACGCGCGATCACGGCGTCGAGGTTCAGCCGGATGTCCTTGGCGTGCTCGGGCAGCCGGTCCTTCAGGGCCTGCAGGAACTCCATGCCGTGCCCCCGTTCAGAGCGTCGAGCCGCCGACCGTGCGGTTGCACGGGCACAGCTCGTCGGTCTGCAGGCCGTCGAGGATGCGCAGGATCTCGTCAGGGTTGCGGCCCACGTTGAGGTTGTTCACCGACACGTGCTGGATCGTGTTGTCGGGATCGACGATGAAGGTCGCGCGCAGCGCCACGCCTTCGGTCTTGTCGCGCACGCCGAGCTGGTCGACCAGGGAGCCGTTGCTGTCGCCGAAGCTCCAGTGCCTCAGGCGGTTCAGGTCCTTGTGCTCGCGACGCCAGCCGAGCTTGCTGAACTCGTTGTCGGTCGAGCCGCCGAGCAGCACGGCGTCGCGCTCCTCGAACTGCCGGGCCAGCTTGTCGAAGCCGACGATCTCGGTCGGGCAGACGAACGTGAAGTCCTTGGGCCAGAAGTAGATGACCTTCCACTTGCCCGGGAAGCTCTGCTCGGTGAGCGTCTCGAATGCCGGGACGCCGTTCTCCTCGTGGTGGTTGAACCCCGGCTTGACGCCGGTCACCTTGAATGCTTCGAGCTTGTCGCCGACGGTCTTCATGCAGTGTCCTTTCGTGAGGTACAGGGAAGCGATGCCCGGATTGTTGGCTATCGCGACAGGCTCATCGATTGCGTTTCGCAAAAACATCGATAGCCGCCTCGCGGCCGGCGGGCGCATCGGCGACACTGCGTCGCCGCCTGCCGGGCGCTGTCGTTGCACATGCCGTCCCTGTCCTCCGTCCCCGGCTTTCGACTGCTGCTGATCGGCGTCTACGTCGCTTCGGTGGCGCTGCTGTTCACGGTGGCGGCGGCGACCTTGCTGACCTTGTCGGCTGCGCGCGCCTACGTCGCGGGCGAGAGCCTGTGGAGCAAGGCGCAGAAGGCAGCGGTGGCGGAGCTGCGCCGCTACGTGGCCGGCGGCGACGAGGCCGCGCTGCAGCGCTACAAGGACGCCCTCGCGGTGCCGCTGGGCGATCACCGCGCGCGCATCGAGCTCGACCGCCCGACGCCGGACCTCGCGCGGGTGCGCGAAGGCTTCATCGCCGGCGGCAACCATCCCGACGACGTGCCGGGGATGATCCGCCTGTATCGCTGGTTCGGCGGCAGCGCGCTGATGGCCGATTCGATCGACGCCTGGGCCGAGGGCGACCGCCTGATCGCGGCGCTCGACGACCTGGCGCGGCAGGTGGTGAACGAACGCGCGCGCGGCGACTTCGACGCGGCGCGCCAGGCTGCCGTGCTGGAGCAGATCGACGCGCTCGACCGCCGCCTCACCGACGCGGAGCGGCGCTTCTCGCAGCGCCTGGGCGATGCCGCGGGGCAGCGGCTGGCCGTGCTGATGTTGGCGCTGGGTGGGATGGCGGCGCTGATCGCGGCCGCCGGCGCCTGGTTCATCGGCCATGCCGTGGGGCGTCGGCAGCAGGCGGAGGCCGCGCTCCAGGCCCGCAACGCCGAGTGGGAACTGGCGGCGCGAGCGGTCGGGATGGGCGTGCTCGACTGGGACACGTCGCGCGACCACGTGCGCCTCGACCCGCGTGCGCGCGCGCTGTGCGGCGCCGACGATCGCCACGCCGACGCGCTCCCGCTGCGCGGCCCCCTCGAGCGCGTGCACCCCGACGACCGGGAGCACGCGCAGCGGACCTTGCGCGCCGCCGCAGCCGACCACGGCGAGCCCTTCACCCTGCGCTGCCGCGTCGGTGCGCCCGAGGCCGGCGCGCGCCATCTCGAGCTGATGGGCGCGCCGCAGCACGGCGCCGACGGCAACGTTCGCGTGGTGGGCATCGTGCGCGACGTCTCCGGGCAGGTCCGCATCGAGCAGCTGCAGCGCGAGAAGGACGCCGCCGAGCGCTCGGCGCGCGCCAAGACCGAGTTCCTTTCGCGCGTGAGCCACGAACTGCGCACACCGCTCAATGCGGTGATCGGCTTCGCGCAGCTCATGCAGATCGATCGCGACGAGCCGCTCGGTGCCGCGCAGGCGCGACGCGTCGAGCACATCCTCGGCGGCGGGCGGCATCTGCTCGAACTGGTGAACGACGTGCTCGACCTGACCGGCGCCGACGCGTCGGGGCTGGTCTCGCGCGAGGTCTCGCTGGCCGACGTGCTGTCGGCGGCGATCGAGCGCGTCGAGCCGCTGCGGGCGCTGCATGGCATCGAGCTCGCGGGGCCGGTCGGCGCGGCCGACCTGGTCGTGCTGGCCGATCCGCGCCGGCTGCGCCAGGTCTTCGTGAGCCTGCTGGCCAACGCGATCGGCTACAACCGCCCGGGCGGCCGCGTGTCGATCGAGTGCCGGGCCGACGACGCGGGTGTGCGGGTGGCCGTCGCCGACACCGGCGCCGGCTTGAGCTCGTCGCAGCTCGCGCGGCTGTTCCAGCCGTTCGAGCGTGCCGACGCGGACACGCCGCGCAGCGCCGGCACCGGGCTCGGGCTGGCCATCGCACGCGCGCTGCTCGAGCGCATGGGCGGCTCGATCGAGGCCACCAGCTCGCCGGGCGCCGGCTCGGTCTTCACCGTGCGCCTGCGGCGCGCCTGAGCGCGCCGGCTCGCGCGCGCTACTTCAGGTCGCCGGCCAGGCTGGCCAGCGTTTCCGGCGCGATGGTGGTGTGCGCCGGATAGTTCGTGTGGTCGCAGCCGAGCTTCACCGCGGCTCCCGCGCGCACGGCCTCGCGCGCGGCGGGCGGGAACTCGAAGCGCAGGAAGTGGACCGACGACGTCTTCTCGGCGTTCTCGCGCTCGAGGTCCTCGTCGGCGATCGCGTAGACGCGCGGATGGCCCTCGACCTCGACGAACATGCGGTCCTCGATGCCGATCAGCCTCGCCAGCTCGCGCTTGCGCTCGTTCGGATCGGGGTACTCGATCAGCATCGTCGCCTTCCAGTTCGTGCCGTCGGGCACCAGCGGCGCGTAGGCGTCGATCTCGTGCTGGATGCCGTCTTCCTCGAAGATCTTTTCGACGCGCAGCATTTCCTGGATCTGGTAGCGGACCGTCGTCTCGTCCTCGAACTGCACCGTCACGTGATCGCCGAGCGGCACGCTGCGCAGCTTGCGGTGCGCCACGATGCGCGGCTTGTGTTCCTTGCGGTACCTGGCATACGCCTCCAGCGTCATGAGGCTGTCGCGGGTGATCGTCATGGCTTCACTCCGTTGCGTCATTCGAGTCCGTAGGCGCGGCGCACGAGGCTCAGCGGGTGCTGCAGCGCCTTCGCCGGCGTGCCGGCCTGTTCCATGCCCTGCGCGATGTGGTGCCCGGCCAGCGCGCAGTCGCTGCTGATGACGTCGGGCTCGTCCTTGGCCATCGCCTTGAACACCGGCCGGCCGATCTTCATGGCCAGCGGGTGGTATGGCGTCTTGACGCCGTACGTGCCGGCGTGTCCGGAGCAGCGCTCGACCGTGTTGAGTTTCACGTCCACCGTCTGGCCGATCAGCTTGAACATCTCCTCGGTCTTGCGACCGACGTTCTGCACGCGGCCGTGGCAGGGGATGTGGTAGCTCACCTTGCCCAGCGCGGTCTTGAAGTCGGTCTTCAGCAGGCCGTCCTTGTGGCGCGCGACGAGGTACTCGAACGGGTCCCACATCGCGTCCTTCACCAGCTGCGTGTCCGGATCGTCCGGGAACATCAGCGGCAGCTCCTGCTTGAACATCAGGGTGCACGACGGGATGGCCGACAGGATCGCCCAGCCCTCCTTCGCGTACTTCGCGAGCACCGGGATGTTCGCGTCCTTGTGCTTCTCGACCGTGTCGAGGTCGCCCAGCTCCAGCTTGGGCATGCCGCAGCACTTCTCCTTCTCGACGACGACGTACGGGATGTCGTTGTGCCGCAGCACCTTCAGCAGGTCGTGGCCGATGCCGGGCTCGTTGTAGTTGACGTAGCAGGTCGAGAAGATCGCGACCTTGCCCGGCGTGCGCTGTCCGTGGGTGACGGCCTGCGCGGCGGACTTCGGTGCGCTCCAGCGGAAGCGGCGGCCGGCCAGCTCGGGCATCCACGCGTCGGGGTGCACGCCGAGCGTGCGGTCCATCATCTTGCGCGCGGTCTTCGTGCGGTTCACCGCGTTGACCGTCTGCACCACGATCGGGATGCCGGCGAACTGCCCGTGCACGTCGGTGCTGGCGAGGAACTTCTCGCCGGCCTTCACCTCGCCCTTGCGGAACTTGATGGCCTTGGCACGCAGCATGGTGTGCGGGAAGTCCAGGTTCCACTCGTGCGGCGGCACGTACGGGCACTTGGTCATGTAGCAGAGGTCGCACAGGTAGCACTGGTCGACCACCTTCCAGTACGCCTCCTTCCTGACGCCGTGCACCTCGCCGTCGTCGGTCGCGTCGACCAGGTCGAACAGGGTCGGGAAGGCCTGGCACAGGCTCACGCAACGGCGGCAGCCGTGGCAGATGTCGAAGATGCGCTCGAGCTCCTTGAAGCAGTCGGCCTCGTCGTAGAAGCGCGGGTTCTTCCAGTCCAGAGGATGGCGGGTCGGCGCTTCGAGGTTGCCTTCGCGAACGGACATCGGGTTGCTCCTGCACAAACAAACAAGGGGCCGAAGCCCCTTGCAAACCGGCCGGCCGGCGTCAGTCGACCAGCGCGTCCAGCGCCTTCTGGTAGCGGTTGGCGTGCGAGCGCTCGGCCTTGGCCAGGGTCTCGAACCAGTCGGCGATCTCGTCGAAGCCTTCCTCGCGGGCCGTCTTGGCCATGCCGGGGTACATGTCGGTGTACTCGTGCGTCTCGCCGGCGACGGCGGCCTTGAGGTTGTCGCGCGTCGCGCCGATCGGCAGGCCCGTGGCCGGGTCGCCCACCGCCTCGAGGAACTCGAGGTGGCCGTGCGCGTGGCCGGTCTCGCCTTCGGCGGTGGAGCGGAACAGCGCGGCCACGTCGTTCTGGCCTTCCACGTCCGCCTTGTTCGCGAAGTACAGGTAACGGCGGTTGGCCTGGGATTCGCCCGCGAAGGCGTCCTTCAGGTTCTCTTCGGTCTTCGATCCTTTCTAGCCCATGTCGCTCTCCTGTGTGGTCTACGCATGCGTTCGTGTTCGCCCGCCGCGGCGGGCGACACCCATGGACGCGACCAAAGCGGCGGCGCCACTTCCAATACAAACGCTCAATGCGGTCAATAGCACTTCACTATGAAGCGCATCGATCGTATAGCGAATGCTGGCGCGCTCAGGCGCGCCGCGTCAAGTCCAGCGCGATGCGGTGCGTGCGGCCGTCCGGATCGGCCAGGTCGTGCAGCACCGTCAGGTGATTCGTCTTCGGGATCTCCTCGCACACCGGCACGACCTTGGCGCCCCACGCCTCGCGGATCAGGCGGTTCTGCCGGCGGAACTCGTCGGTCTCGTCCGCGCCGACCACGGCCGCGAGCACGCCGCGTCGCGGCGGCGCAAAGCCGGCCGGGCTGAGCCGGCGCACCGACGCCGGCGTGAGCCGCAGGTCGGGCTGCAGGAACGGCGTGCGCCGGATGGGCTCCAGGTCGAACAGCCCCGAGATCGACAGCGCCGCCTTCACCACGTCGGCCGGCAGGTCGCGGCCGAGCCGCTTCCAGTCGCACGCGAGCAGCATCGCCGCCAGGTGGCCGCCGGCCGAGTGACCCGCCACCACGATGCGTGACGGGTCGCCGCCATACAACGCGGCGTGACTAAACGTCCAGGCGACCGCCGCGGCGCGCTGCATCGCGAGCGTCACGATCGTCACCGCCGGGCACAGCTCGTAGTTCGGCAGCACGACCATCACGCCCTCGTGCACGAACGAGGCCGCGATGAAGGACTGGTCCGACTTGTCCAGCGCGCGCCAGTAGCCGCCGTGGATGTACACGAGCACCGGCGCCTTGTCGCGCGGCGCCGGAAAGACGTCGAGCAACTCGTTCGGCCCGTCGCCGTAGCGCAGGTCGAGCCGCCGCGAGGCCTGCTCGCGCGTCAGCGCGGAGGCCCTGGCCCAGCGCTCGAAGATCTGCGGATGCTCGGGGATGCGCGCCCGGTTGTTGTACTGCGCATCGAGCCAGGCAGGGTCCAGTCGCGGCATCACGGTCTCCATCGAACACGAAGACCCGTTTCTATACTCGCCCGGACCCGTTCGCCACCCGATGGCAACCCGAAGGTCTCAAGGAGACACGCATGCCGAATCCGATGCGCGTGGCCGTGATCGGCACCGGCCTGATGGGCGCGCCGATGGCCCGCCGCCTGGCCGAGGCCGGCCACACCGTCACCGTCTGGAACCGCACCCGGGCCAAGGCCGAGCCGCTGGCCGCGTTCGGCTGCACGGTGGCCGCCAGCCCCGCGGCAGCCGTGCGCGACGCCGAAGCCGCGATCACGATGCTCGAGCACGGCCCGGTGGTCGCCGACGTGCTGTTCGCGCAAGGCGTGGCCGACGCACTGCCCGCGGGAAGCCTCGTCGTCGACATGAGCTCGATCAAGCCGCGCGAGGCACGCGACCACGCCGCCCGGCTGCGCGCACGCGGCATCGGCCACCTCGACGCGCCGGTCTCGGGCGGCACGCTCGGCGCGGCGGCCGGCACCCTGGCCATCATGTGCGGCGGCGAGCAGGACGACTTCGAACGCGCGGCGCCGCTGTTCGCGCCGCTGGGCCGCGCCACGCATGTCGGCCCGCACGGCGCCGGCCAGCTCGCCAAGCTGGCCAACCAGATGATCGTCGGCATCACCATCGGCGCGGTGGCCGAGGCGCTGCTGCTCGCATCGAAGGGCGGCGCCGACATGGCGCGCGTGCGCGAGGCGATGCGCGGCGGCTTCGCCGACAGCCGCATCCTCGAAGTGCACGGCCAGCGCATGGTCGAGCGCGACTTCGCCAAGCGAGGCGCGCTGGCCGTGCAGCTCAAGGACATGCGCAACGCGCTCGACACCGCCGCCGAGCTCGGCTTCGACGCGCCCATCACCGCGCGCTTCGAAGCACTGTTCGCCGACGCGGCCGATCACGGCTTCGCCGACCTCGACCACAGCGCCCTCTTTCTCGAGCTCGCCCGGCGCAACGCGATGGACTGAGCGACGCCGAAGCGCTGGCTATAATGCGCGCTCTTTCGGGGACGTAGCTCAGCTGGGAGAGCGTCGCGTTCGCAATGCGAAGGTCGGGAGTTCGATCCTCCTCGTCTCCACCACCGATTCCTGCCGCACCCGCCGAGGCGCGTGCCACGCGCCCGTCGCGAGGCGTCTCGGTGGACCCACCGCCTGCAAGCCCCGGCATCGCCCGCCGCAACCCGCAGCGGCCAGCGCCATGAAGTACGTGGAACTGCTCGACCCCTCCGGCCGCTCGCGCGGCGTGTGCGAAGCGCCGACGACGGCACTCGAGCTGCTGCGCCTCGCGCTCGGCCTGCGGCCGAACGACCTGCTGGTTTCGCTGGCGATCCATAACGACGAGTGGGCGCTGGCCGTGGTCTACGCCGGCGACGAGAAGGAGGAGACGCGCGTGGTCGTGACCGACTTCGACCGCGGCACGTCGCGGACACGCAGCACCGACACGCTCGCCGAATCGGCGTGGCTGCGCCTCATCGAAGAAGGCTGGAGCACACGCGAAGTCCGCGGCTCATGAGCGCTGCGCGGCGGCGCCACGCTCGGCGTCGTCGGTGTCAGCGAGCGTGACCGGCACCGCGGTCGGCCGCGACCCGCGCAGTTCCGCCCGCACGACCGTCAGCACACCGCCGACGACCAGCAGCAGGCCGACCATGGCCGCGCCGCCCGGCCGTTCGCCCACCACCAGCACCGCCAGCGCGAACGCCATGACCGGCTCGCCGAGCGCCAGGGTGACGCCCGTCGCGGCCGAGATGTGGCGCAGCGCGTGGCTGAACAGCAGGTACGCGACACCGGCCGTCACCACGCCGACGTACAGCACCGCGATCGCGTCGTTCGCCGCGAGGCGTGGCGCGCCCGACTCGACCCACGCGGCCGGCAGCGCGATCAGTGCGGCCACGCCGAAGGCGCTGAACGTGACGCGCGCCGCCGACGCTCGCGCGACCAGCGTCTTGTTCACCAAGGTGTAGACCGCATAGCTCAGCCCCGACAGCAGGCACAGCCCGATGCCAAGCCCGCTCACCGGCACGCCGGCGTCGCGGCCCACGCCGGTCATCAGCACGCCGCCGACCACGGCGACGGCCGTGCCGGCCCACCAGCTCGCGGGCGGCGGCTGCCGACTCAGCAGCGACTGCAGCACGCCGGCCCACACCGGCCCGCTGCCCAGGGCCACGGCGGTGCCGACCGCCACGCCGGTGCTTCGCACGCCGGCGAAGAACGCGAGGTTGTAGGCGGCCATGCTCAGCCCGGCCAGCAGCACGGCCGTGACCGGCAGGCTTCCGCCCGGCGCGTGAGCAGCGCGCGCCGCGCGCCGCTCGACGAGCGCGCCGTACGCCGCGAAGAACACCGCCGCCACGGCCAGGCGCAGCGCGCCGAACCACAGCGACGACAGGCTCGCGCCGGCGAAGGTCTGCGCGGTGCCGGTCGTGCCCCACAGGCACGCGGCCGCGAGCACCATCACGACGCCGAGACGGGGATCGGGAACCATGCCCGCCATGCTGCCGAAGCGGCCGCGCCGAAATGTCGAGGGACTCTCGTCGTCGCGGCCGTTGCGGCCGTTGCGGCCGTCGCAGTCGTCGATGTCGTCGCAGCCGTCGCGAAGCCGCGCGTCAGCCCCGACGCCGCAGGGCGCGCGCGCCGGTGCCGCGCTCGCGACGCAGCGCGAAGGCGAGCGCGCTCGCGCTCGCGTAGCCCACCTGCAGGGCTGCGGCCTCCAGCGAGCGTCCCGCGCGCAGCAGGCGCTCGGCCTCGTCGAGCCTGCGGGCGCGCAGCCACTCGCCGGGCGTGCGGCCCGTGAGTTCGACGAAGCGCGCATGGAAGCGCTGCGGACTCAGGCTGCACAGCGCCGCCATGTCGGCGGTGGTCCACGGACGATGCAGCGCGGCGCCCAGCGCCGACTCGAGGCGCGCCAGGTCGAGCGTGCGGCGCGGCAGCAGGGTCGGTGCGCCGGCCACCGCCTCCACCGCCGCCGCGGCGTCGAACGCGCAGGCCGCGTCGCGCCACCGAGCCGGCGCGGCGAAGCGGCGCACGCGTTCGAGCCCGTGCCGCAGCGGACTGTCGATCACGACCACGCGCGCCGGCTGCCGCGCGAGGTAGGCGTGCGCGACGCCGGGCGGCACGACGAGCGCACACGACGCATCGACGCAGGCGCCGCGCCCGTCGAGCTCGAGTTCGAGCCGGCCCTCCACGCCGATCAGCACCTGCGCGTGCGCGTGTGCGTGCGCCGCGTACTCGCCGGCGTAGCGGCGCAGCGACGCGACGGGGCGGTCGAGACACGGATCGGCCGAGGGCGCAAGACGCGACATTTCCCCAATGTAGCCGCGCACGCGCCGCGTGCACACTCGCCCGCATGGACCAGGCGCCTTCGGACGACGGCCCGCGCGGAGAGGAGTTCCGCGCCGATGCGCGCGCCCCCGCCCGCGCGGTGCGCGGTGGCGGCGACTACCTGACGGCGCGCGAACTGGAGCCGCTGACGCGGCTCGACGCGCGCCGCTCGCTCGCGTCGATCCTCGGCACCGTGCTGCCGCTCGCGCTCGTGCTCGCTGCGGCGGCGACGTGGTGGACGTGGTGGGCCGTGCTCGCCGCCGTGCCGCTCGTGGCCGCGCTGCAGCACGCGCTGTTCGTGCTGGCGCACGAGGCCGCGCACTACCGGCTCTTCGCCGATCGACGCCTGAACGACGCCGCGGGCCGCGCGCTCGCGTCGCTCGCGGGCATCTCGATGTGCACCTACCGCGTGGTGCACCGGCTGCACCACAACCACCTCTGCACCGACGTCGACCCCGACGTCGCGCTCAACGGCGGCTACCCGCGCGGCAAGGCCTACCTGCTGCGCAAGCTGGCCACCGACCTGAGCGGGCTCACCGCGTGGAAGACCTACCGCTACTTCTTCGGCGCGCCGGCCGCCAACGCCGAGACGCAGACCGCGCAGCGTCCGCTCGACGACACCTCGCCCGCACTGCGCGCGGCCGCCCGCGCGGACAGCCGCAGCGTCATCGCGGTGCAGCTCGCGCTGCCGGCGATCGTGCTCGCGCTGGCCGGCCCCGGCGGCCTGCTGAAGTACCTCGTGCTGTGGGTGCTGCCGGCGCTGACGGTGCTGCAGGCCATCCTGCGCCTGCGCGCGATCGCCGAGCACGGCGCGCCGCCGGCCACCGATTCACCGTTCACCGCCGCGCGCACCCACCTGCCGAACCCGCTGCTGCGCTGGTTCATGTTCCCGCACCACGTGGGCTACCACATCGAGCACCACCTGTACCCGGCCGTGCCGCACTACCGGCTGCCCGCGCTGCACGCGCTGCTGCGCGAGCGCGGCCTGCTCGACGGCGCCGAGGTGCGCACGTTCGCGCAGACCTGGCGCCGCGTGTACGCCGAGCGCGCTCAGCCGCCGGCCCACGCGTGACGCTCGCCGCGCGCGTCGCGGCACCAGGCGTACAGCGCGTCGTACAGCACCATGCCGTGACGCAGCATCTCGTGGTCGTCGGCGACCACGCGCGACAGCCCGAGCGACACGGCCAGCAGGCCGGCGCACTGCGGCGCGAGGTCGAGCCGGTCGGTGTCGGCGCCGCGCACGATGACGGCCAGGTGCCGCAGCGCCGGGTCGTCGAGCCGGTAGCGATCGACAAAGGCGTCGAAGCTGCAGTGCTCGCCCACGTGGCTGAGCGCCACGCCGGGCACGTCGTAGGCGGTGGCCCCGGTCTGCGCCGCCACGCGCGCCACGTTGTCCGTCGGCACGAACAGGAACTCGGCCTCGGGGTCGATGAAGCGCGCCACCAGCCACGGGCAGGCGATGCGGTCGATCTTCGGTCGTTCGCGCGTGACCCACTTCATGACACCGGCTCCGCCTGCGACGCGGGCACGGTGCCGTGGCCCGCGGCCTTCCAGGCGGCGATGCCGCCGTCGAGATGGCGCGCGTCGACACCCATCGCGCGCAGCGCGGCGACGAGCCCCTGGCTGATCTCGTGGCCGAACGCGCAGTAGACGACCACCGGCCGATCGGCGCGCACGCCGTCCTTCCAGTCGAGCCAGCGCGCCGGGTCGAGCCAGCGCGCCCCGGCGATGTCGGTGCCGTCCTGCGCACGGGCGGATGCCCGCCGCACGTCGATCAGGTCGAACGCGAAGCCCGCGCGCTGCCACAGCGCGAGCTCGTCGATGGTGATGTGGCTCATGCTCACGATCCTCCTAGCGCATCAGGTGGATGGCGAGGCCGGCGACGGCGCACGCCGCGATGACCTCGATGACGCCGCGCCTGAAGCGGAACAGCGCGACGGCCGCGGCCAGCGCGATCAGCGCCGAGGCCGCCTCGAATCGCCCGCCCGCGCCGTCGGGCCACAGCACGTGCAGGCCGAAGAAGACCGCCAGGTTGACGATCACGCCGACCACGGCCGCGGTGATCGCCACCAGCGGCGCGGTGAACTTCAGGTCGCCGTGCGTCGACTCCACCAGCGGCCCGCCGGCGAGGATGAACACGAACGACGGCAGGAAGGTGAACCAGGTCACCAGCACCGCCGCGAACGCGCCCGCCGCGAAGAGCTGATCGGGGCCGAACGGTGCGTGGGTCCAGCCGCCGACGAACGCGACGAAGGCCACCACCATGATCAGCGGGCCCGGCGTGGTCTCGCCGAGCGCGAGGCCGTCGATCATCTGCGCGGCCGTGAGCCAGCCGTAGTGACCCACCGCGCCTTGCACCACGTAGGGCAGCACCGCGTACGCGCCGCCGAAGGTCAGCAGCGCGGCCTTGGTGAAGAACCACGCCATCTGCGTGAAGGTGTGCGCCCAGCCGAACGCGAGCACGAGCGCGGCGAGCGGCAGCACGCCCAGCGCGAGACCGGTGGCCGCGACCGCCGCGAGCCGTGCCGGCCGGTAGCGCGCGTGCTCCGGCGTGGGTGTGTGATCGTCGATCAGCGCCGCGCCGTAGTCCTTCTGCGCCTGGCCATGACCGCCGCCGCCACCGAACACGGACGGCGCGAGGCGCCCGCCCACCAGACCCACGAGTGCGGCCGTGCCGACGATCGCCGGGAACGGCACCTGCAGCACGTGGATCGCGACGAACGACGCCGCGGCGATCGCCCACAGCCAGCCGTTCTTCAGCGCGCGCGAGCCGATGCGCCACGCCGCGTGCACGACGATCGCCGTCACCGCGGGCTTGATGCCGTAGAAGAGTCCGGCCACCAGCGGCACGTCGCCGAGCGCGACGTACACCCACGACAGCGCGATCAGCAGCACCAGCGACGGCAGCACGAACAGCGTGCCGGCCACGATGCCGCCCCAGGTGCGGTGCATCAGCCAGCCGATGTAGGTGGCGAGCTGCTGCGCCTCGGGGCCGGGCAGCAGCATGCAGTAGTTCAGTGCGTGCAGGAAGCGCCGCTCGCTGACCCAGCGCCGCTTCTCGACCAGCTCGGCGTGCATGATCGCGATCTGCCCGGCCGGCCCGCCGAAGCTGATGAAGCCGAGCTTGAGCCAGAAGCGGAAGGCCTCGGCGAAGCTCACGGCGCGCGGCTCTTCGCGCACTGCCTCGTTCGCCTCTCCGCGCGGCTCGGCCGCCGGCGCGCTCACTCGGCCGCCTCCGCCTCGAACGAGGCGAGCAACGCATCGAACACGGGCAGCGCCGACGCGAGCAGGCGGTCGTCGTCGTCGATCGACTCGCGCAGGCCCGCGAGCACGCGACGCACGCCTTCGGACTCCGGCGGCTGCACGCCCCCGGCGTCGAGGAAGTGCACGATCGCGCCGATCCGCAGCAGCGCCGGGCGCTCGAGGCCGAAGCTCGCGAGCAAGGTCTCGAAGGTCACGCGCGCGCCGACGTGGCTGAACTCGGCGCCGTCGAAGTCGAAGCCCACCGCGCCGCGCGGGCAGCGGGCCGGCGACGACAGCCACACGAACTGCGCGCGACGGTCGATGAAGCGCCGGATGAGCCACGCGCTGGCCAGCCGGTCGACCCAGGGCCGGCGCCGCGTGGCCCAGGTGCGTGCGCGGTAGTCGGCCGCGCGGCGCGGCTCGATGGCACGCGCCGCCGCGTGCGGCTCGTCGGGCGACAGCAGGCGTTGCAGGTCGGCTTCGAGGTCGTCGAGGGCCGCCGCCGCCTGGCGCTGCGCCTCGCCGGGGAAGAAGTCGATCGTGGCCGCGGCCATGAAGGCCTTGCGCAGGCGACGCAGCTGACGCAGCCCGTCCTCCGGGTCGGTCGCCGACATCGACTGGCGCAGTGCCGCCGCGCCGGCGATGACCTCGGCGAACTCGGCCGTGCGGTCGAAGCGCGCGACGAAGCGGCCGCCCGCGCCTGCGGGATCGACCGTGCTCAGCAGTTCGGCGCTGCCGCCGGCAGCCCGCACGTCGTCGGCCACGGCGGCGAGCTGCGCCTCGTGGGCGTCGCCCGCCGGCAGCAGGTACACGCCGTCGCGCAGCACGGCTGCCCCGCTCGCCTTGAGCGCCCGCCAGGCGCGCATGCGCGCCGTGGCGTTCTCGGTCGGCAGCGACATCACGAGCAGACACCAGTCCATTGGTGTCGACTATATGACATCAATGTAGATGATTCAACACACATACGGCCGGCTCCCTAGAATGCCGCCATGTCCGCAGTCCCCTTTGTGACGACCGAGCCGCACGGCATCCATGTCGTCGACACCGGCTTCCACCGCCCGAATTTCGACGCCGCCTACCTGATGGTCGAGCGCGGCCGCGGGGCGTTCATCGACACCGGCACGTCGCACTCGCTGCCGCGCCTGCTGGCCGCCCTCGAGGCCGCCGGCCTCGCGCGCGCCGAGGTCGACTACGTGATCGTCACGCACGCGCACCTCGACCATGCCGGCGGCGCCGGCGTGTTGATGCGCGAGCTGCCGAACGCGAAGCTGGTCGTGCACCCGCGCGGCGCGCGCCACATGATCGACCCGGCCGCGCTGCTGGCCGGCGCGCGCGCCGTGTACGGCGACGAGGAAGTCGCGCGCTCCTACGGCGAGGTGCCGGGCGTCGCCGCCGAGCGCGTGATCGCGACGAGCGACGGCATGACCCTCGAGCTCGCCGGCCGCCCGCTGCAGTTCATCGACACGCCGGGCCACGCACGCCACCACCACTGCATCTGGGACGCGCGCAGCCGCGCCTTCTTCACCGGCGACACGTTCGGCCTGAGCTACCGCGAGTTCGACAACGCGAACGGCCCGTGGATCCTGCCGACCACGACCCCGGTGCAGTTCGAGCCCGACGCGCTGAAGGCCTCGGTGCAGCGCATGCTGTCGTTCGGCCCCGAGCGCATGTACCTCACGCACTACGGCGGCGTCGGCGACGTGGCCCGCCTGGGCGCCACGCTCGTCGAGCAGATCGACGCGATGGCCGCGCTCGGTCGCAGCGTGCGCGACGCCGCCGACCGCCACGCGGCGCTGCGGCGCGGCGTGGCCGAGCTGCACGCATCGAGCGCCATCGCGCACGGCTGCGGCCTGCGGCGCGACGAGATCGAGCGGCTGCTGGCCATCGACATCGAGCTCAACGCGCAGGGCCTGGGCATCTGGCTCGACCGCGAGGCCGCGTAGCCGCGTCGTCGTCCGACCACACACGGCGTCGCGCCACCGGGGCACGGAGATCCGCATGGGCAAGGTCCGCTTCCATCTCGAAGGCCGCACGGTGGTGGTCACCGGCGCGGCGCAGGGCATCGGCGCGGCGTGCGCGCGCCGCCTGGTCGACGACGGCGCGCGCGTCGCGCTGTGGGACGTCGACGACGCGCACGGTCGCGCGCTGGCGCAGTCGCTCGGAGCGCAGGCGCACTACGTCCGCTGCGACGTGTCGCGCAAGGCCGAGGTCGACGCGGCGCTGCAGGCCACGCTCGATGCGTTCGGCCGTGTCGACGGGCTGGTCAGCAACGCCGGCATCTTCAAGGCCGCGGACTTCCTCGAGGTGACCGAGGCCGACTGGGACGCGGTGATCGCGGTGAACCTGAAGGGCTCGTTCCTCGTCGGCCAGGCGGTCGCGCGCGCGATGGCCGCGGCCGGCGGCGGCGCGATCGTCCACATGAGTTCGGTCAACGGCGCGATGGCGATCCCGAGCATCGCGAGCTACAACGCCAGCAAGGGCGGCATCGACCAGCTCACGCGCGCGATGGCGCTGGCGCTGGCCGATCGCGGCATCCGCGTCAACGCGGTGGCGCCCGGCACCATCGCCACCGAGCTCGCGAAGGCCGCGGTGCTCACCAGCGACGAGGCGCGGCAGCGCATCCTCGGCCGCACGCCGCTGCGCCGGCTCGGCGAGCCGGCCGAGGTGGCCGACGTGGTGGCGTTCCTGCTCAGCGACGCGTCGAGCTACATGACCGGCGAGATCGTCTACGTCGACGGTGGCCGGCGCGCGCTGAACTACACGATGCCGGAGCGCGCATCGTGAGCGACGCGCCCGCCGCCGGCTGGTCGCTGCTGTACGTGGCCGACCCGATGTGCTCGTGGTGCTGGGGTTTCTCGGCCAGCCTCGACGCGCTGCGCCGTGCGCGGCCCGATCTGCCGCTGCGGCTGGTGATGGGCGGGCTGCGCGTCGACGGCGAGCCGCTCGACGCGCGGCTGCGCGAGTTCCTCGCGCACCACTGGCAGGAGGTGGCCGCGCGCAGCGGGCAGGCGTTCGACCTGCGCGGCCTCGAGCGCGAGGGCTGGACCTACACCACCGAGCCCGCGTGCCGCGCGGTGGTGACCGCGCGCGCCGCCGATGCGTCCAAGGCGCTGCCGATGCTGCACGCCGTGCAGCGCGCGTTCTACGCCGAGGCGCGCGACACCACCGACGCCGGCGTGCTCGCCGACGTGGCCGCGTCGGTCGGCCTCGACCGCGCGGCGTTCGAGTCGTCGTTCGCATCGCCCGCGATGCGCGACGCCGCGGCCGCGGACTTCCTGTTCGCGCAACGACTCGGCGTGCGCGGCTTCCCGATGCTGGCCGCGGTGCGCGACGGCCGCGGCGAGGTGGTCTCGCCCGGCTGGACGCCGCCGGACGAGCTGGTGCGCCGCGTCGAGTCGGTCGTCGGGCCGTCTGGCGACTAGCGCGTTGGAGGCCTTCCTCGTCTCGACCGGCGTCGTCGCGCTGGGCGAAGTCGGCGACAAGACCCAGCTGCTCGCGCTGCTGCTGGCCGCGCGCTTTCGCCGGCCGCGGCCGATCATCCTCGGCGTCCTCGTCGCCACCCTGGCGAACCACGCGGTGGCGGCCGGCCTCGGTGCGTGGCTGGCGCGCGTGATCGATCCGCAGTGGCTGCGCTGGATCCTCGGCGCCTCGTTCCTCGCGGTGGCCGCGTGGATGCTGGTGCCCGACCAGGCCGGCAAGGTCGAGGGGCACCGCCGCAGCGGGCTGGGCGTGTTCGGCCTCACCACCTTGGCCTTCTTCCTGGCCGAGATGGGCGACAAGACGCAGATCGCCACGGTGATGCTCGCCGCGAAGTTCGACGCGCTGGTGGCGGTGACCGCGGGCACGACCCTCGGCATGATGGTCGCGAACGTGCCGGTGGTGCTGCTCGGCGATCGCGCGATGAAGCGCGTGCCGGTGACGTGGGTGCACCGCGTCGCGGCGCTCGTGTTCGCCGCGCCCGGGGTGTTGGTGCTCGCGGCCGTGGGCCCGTAGCGGCCGCGGCCCGGCGCGCTCAGGCGGCCTGCAGCGCCGGCCGCGGCTCGCGGATCGGCAGGTGCACCAGCGCGGCACCGACGGCCAGCACGATGTCGGCGTACCACATCCAGTCGTAGCTGCCGGTCAGCTCGAAGGCCTTGCCGCCGAGGTACGCACCGAGGAAGCCGCCCACCTGGTGCGCGAGCATCACGATGCCGAACAAGGTGGCCATGTTCGACGGACCGAAGAAGCGGGCGACGAGCCCCGCGGTGGGCGGCACCGTCGACAGGTAGGTGAAGCCGATCACGGCGGCGAACACGAGCATCGTCGTCGGCGTCTTCGGGGCCCACAGGAACGCGAGCACCGCCAGCGCGCGCGCCGCGTACACCAGCGACAGCAGCGACTTCATGCGCCAGCGCCCGCCGCGGAACCCGATGGCCCAGCCCATCGTCAGGCTGCCGAGGATGTTGAACAGGCCGATCACCGCCAGCGACCACGCGCCCACCTCCGGCGGCAGCTGGCAGGCGGCCACCACGCCCGGCAGGTGCGTCGCGATGAAGGCGACGTGGAAGCCGCACACGAAGAAGCCCGCACACAGCAGCCGATAGCTCGGATCGGCCATGGCCTGCGCGATGGCCGCGCGCGTGCCGAGTCGAGGGGCGGCCGCAGAGGCTCCGGCAGACGCCACCGACCTGCCGCGCAGCACCCACGCCGCCGGCAAGGCCAGCAAGGTGAGAACGGCCAGGCTCTGCAGCGCCGCCACCCAGCCGGCCGCGGCGGTGAGGCCCTGCGCGATCGGCGCGAAGACGAACTGGCCGAACGAGCCGCCTGCGTTCACGACACCGCTGGCCATGCCGCGCTTGTCGGGCGGCACCAGCCGCGTGGTCGCGGCCATCAGCACCGACGGGCCGGCCATGCCTGCGCCGCCCGCGGCGAGCACGCCGATGGCGAACACGAGGCCGGCGGTGGTGGTCATGAAGGGCGTGAGCGCGGTGCCGACCGCCACGAGCACCACGCCGGCGACCAGCACGCGGCCGGCGCCGACGCGGTCGGCGACCATGCCGGCGAAGGGCTGGGTCAGGCCCCACCACAGCTGGCCGAAGGCGAACGCGAGGCTCACGCTGGCCAGCCCGAGGCCGGTGGACGTGTTCAAGGTGCCGACGAACAGGCCCATCGACTGGCGTGCCCCCATCGTGAGCGCGAAGGTGCCGCCGGCGGCGAGCAGCACGAGCACCACGGGCCATGCCGCCGACGGTGTCGCCGATGCCGCCGGTGCCGACGCCCGCGAAGCGTCACTCATCGGCGGTCCCCGCATGGTCGGGCGCGTCGGCGGCATCGAGGCGCTCGAGGCATTCGTCGATCAGCGCGTGCAGCGCGGCCACGCGTTGCACGCCGAGCAACTCGTTCACGCGCAATTGCGAGCGCTTCCAGGCGCGCTGCGCCTCGGCGCGCAAGGCGCGGCCGGACTCGGTGGCCGCGACCCGATGGCTGCGCGCGTCGGGCCCGGGCTGCACCTCGACCCAGCCCTGCGCGAGCAGCGGCTGCAGGTTGCGCGTGAGGGTCGAAGGGTCGAGCCGCATCTCGGCGGCCAGCACCGACGGCTGGATCGGCCCGAGCTTCACCACGTGCGACAGCAGCGAGTACTGCGTGTTCTTCAGGCCCAGCTCGCGCACGTCGGCCTCGAACACGCGCGCCACGCGGCGGCTGAGCTGGCGCAGCTTGAGGTTGGTGCAGCCGATCGGCTTGACGGCGTCGGGCATGCAGATTATTGTAGCTGCATCATTTGCATATGCAAGCTCTGCACACGCAAGCTCTGCATACGCAAGTACTTGACCGGACCTGCCGCATCGAGGAGTGAACACCGTGGAAGTCTCCGCCGTACTGGCCCGCTGGGAAGCCGAGGAACGCGCCGTGCGCGAGCGCCTGTCGCAGGAGGTCGGCTCGGTGCCGCGCGAGCATCTCGCCGGCAAGCCGGGCATGGCCGTGTTCGACGGCATCTTCAGCGGCGCGCTGCCGCGTCCGCCGATCGGGCAGACGCTCGACTTCCTGCCGGTGCACGTCGAACCCGGTCGTGCCGTCTTCCAGGGCCGGCCCAGCGCGCGCCACTACAACCCGCTGGGCACCGTGCACGGCGGCTGGTTCGCCACCTTGCTCGACTCGGCGGTGGGCTGCGCCGTGCACTCGTCGTTGCCGGCCGGCAAGGGCTACACCACGCTGGAGCTGAAGATCAACATCGTGCGCGCGCTGACCGACAAGGTGCCGCTGGTGCGCGCCGAGGGCACGGTGGTGCACGCCGGCAACCAGGTGGCCACCGCCGAAGGCCGGCTGACGGGGCCGGACGGAAAGCTGTACGCTCACGCGAGCACCACCTGCCTCGTGTTCGACTTCCCCGCCCCACGATGAGACTCCTGCACACCATGCTGCGCGTCGGCAACCTCCGGCGCTCGATCGACTTCTACACGCAGGTGCTCGGCATGCAGCTGCTGCGCACGACCGAGCGGCCCGAGCAGAAGTACGACCTCGCGTTCCTCGGCTACGGCCGCAACCCCGAGCACGCCGAGATCGAGCTGACCTACAACTACGGCGTCGAACGCTACGAGCTCGGCACCGCCTACGGCCACATCGCCATCGGCGTGCCCGACGTGGCGGCCACCTGTGCCGCGGTGCGCGAGAAGGCCGCGGCGCTCGGTGGCGCGATCACGCGCGAGCCCGGCCCGGTCAAGGGCGGCTCGACCGTCATCGCCTTCATCACCGACCCCGACGGCTACAAGATCGAACTGATCGAACGTCGCGACGCCTGATCCCTGCCACGCGATGTACCTGCCCAAGCATTTCGAGCAGCACGAGCCGGGCGCGATCGCCGCGCTCGTGCGCGAGCAGCCGCTGGCGATGATCGTCCGCCACGGCGACGCCGGCCTCGACGCCGAGCCGATCCCGCTGCTGTTCGATGTGGCCGACGGCAGCGGCACCGCCGGCGCCCTGCGCGGCACCTTGCGCGGACACGTGGCGCGCGCCAACCCGCTGTGGCGCGACGCGCACGAGCGCGACGTGCTCGCGATCTTCCAGGGCCCGCAGGCCTACGTGTCGCCCGGCTGGTACCCGAGCAAGCACGAACACGGCAAGGCAGTCCCGACGTGGAACTACGCGGTCGTGCAGATGCACGGCCGGCTGCGCGCGGTCGATGACCCCGCGTGGCTGCGCGCCTTCGTGACGCGCCTGACCGACGCGAACGAGTCGCACCGCGCCGCGCGCTGGCACGTGAGCGACGCGCCGGCGGACTACGTCGACCAGATGCTGCGCGCGATCGTCGGACTCGAGATCGAGGTGACGCGCGTCGTGGCGAAGTGGAAGGTCAGCCAGAACCGCAGCGCAGCCGACCGCGAAGGCACGGCCGAGGGCCTGCTTGCCGACGGCCAGCCGGCGATGGCCGCGCTGGTTCGCGGCGGCTGACGCACCGACGGCGCGTTGGCCACGCGCGTCAGGGACGCAACGTCATGGTCTCGCGCGTCAGGCGCGCAACGCCGCGGCCTCGCGCGCCAGCCGCGTGACGCGCGCCCAGTCGCCCGACTCGACGGCATCGGGCGGGGTGAGCCACGACCCGCCGCACACCTTCACGTTCGGCAGCGCGAGGAACTGCGGCGCCGTCTGCGGCGTGATGCCGCCCGTCGGACAGAACGCGACGTCGGGAAACGGGCCGGCCAGCGCCTTGAGCATCGGCACGCCGCCGGCGGCGGTGGCCGGGAAGAACTTCAGGAACGAGAAGCCCGCCGACTGCGCGGCCATCACCTCGCTGGCCGTCGCCACGCCGGGCAGCAGCGGCAGGCCTGTATCGCGACAGGCGCGCGCGACGTCGTCGGTGTAGCCGGGACTCACGCCGAACGCGCTGCCCGCGCGCTTCGCGGCCGCGGCATCGGCCGCCGAGCGCAAGGTGCCTGCACCGACCACGGCGTCGGGCACCTTCGCCGCGATGGCCTCGATGCACGCCAGCGCCGCCGGCGTGCGCAAGGTCACCTCGAGCACGCGCACGCCGCCGGCCACCAGCGCCTCGGCCAGCGGCACCGCGTGCTCCACGCGCTGCAGCACGATCACCGGAATCACCGGCCCGAGCGACGCGAGTTCGAGCGTGTCGAGCGGCGGCCTGGACGCAGCGGGACTCACAGCCATGTGCACGCGCCCTCCTCGGCGGTGGTGACGTTGCGCCGCAGGCCGGCGAAGAGTTCGCGGCCGAGGCCATGCGCGTGATCGTCGGCCTGCGCGTCGGTGATCGTCGCCGGCACGCGCGCCGCCCACTCGGCCGCATCGACCCGCACGTCGAGCGTGCCGGCCACGGCGTCGAGGCGGATCACGTCGCCGTCGCGCACCTTCGCCAGAGGCCCGCCGCTCAGCGCCTCGGGGCTCACGTGGATGGCCGCGGGCACCTTGCCCGACGCGCCGCTCATGCGCCCGTCGGTCACGAGCGCGACGCGATGCCCCTGCCCCTGCAGCACGGCCAGCGGCGGCGTGAGCTTGTGCAGCTCCGGCATGCCGTTGGCGCGAGGTCCCTGGAAGCGCACGACCGCGACGAAGTCGCGCTGCAGCGCGCCGGCCTTGAACGCCTGTTGCAGCGCCTCCTGGCTGTCGAACACCAGCGCCGGCGCCTCGATCACGTGGCGGTCTTCCGGCACGGCGGAGACCTTGATGACGGCGCGGCCGAGGTTGCCGCAGAGAAGCGTCAGCCCGCCGGTCGCGGAGAAGGGTTCGTCGGCACGGCGCACGATGCCCGCGTCGCCGCTGTCGGCAGGCAGGCGCTGCCATGCGAGCGTGCCGTCGCGCAGCACCGGCACCTGCGTGTAGGCCGCCAGGCCGCCCGCGGCCACGGTTGCGGCATCGGGGTGCAGGCAGCCCGCGGCGAGCAGTTCGCGCAGCACGAAGCCTGGTCCGCCCGCGGCCTGGAACTGGTTCACGTCGGCGCTGCCGTTCGGGTACACGCGCGCCAGCAGCGGCACCGCGGCCGACAGCTCGGCGAAGTCGGTCCAGTCGATCACGATGCCGGCCGCGCGCGCGACCGCCACCCAGTGGATGAGATGGTTGGTCGAGCCGCCGGTGGCCAGCAGCGCCACCATCGCGTTGACGATGCTGCGCTCGTCGACCAGCCGGCCGATCGGCGTGAAGCGCTCGCCGCCGCGCACGATGCCGAGCGCGGTGCGCACCGCCTCGCGCGTGAGCGCCTCGCGCAGCCCGGCGTGCGGATGCACGAAGGCCGTGCCGGGCACGTGCAGCCCCATCGCCTCGAGCAGCATCTGGTTGCTGTTGGCGGTGCCGTAGAAGGTGCAGGTGCCGGGGCCGTGGTAGGCCGCGCTCTCGGCGGCCAGCAGCTCGGCGCGGCCGACCTGCCCTTGCGCGTACTGCTCGCGCACGCGCGCCTTCTCGCTGTTGGAGATGCCCGTGGACATCGGCCCGGCCGGCACGAACACGCAAGGCAGATGCCCGAAGTGCAGCGCGCCGATCAGCAGGCCCGGCACGATCTTGTCGCACACGCCGAGCAGCAGCGCGCCGTCGAACACGTCGTGCGTGAGCGCGATCGCGGTGCCCATCGCGATCGTGTCGCGCGAGAACAGGCTCAGCTCCATGCCGGGCAGACCCTGCGTCACGCCGTCGCACATCGCCGGCACGCCGCCGGCCACCTGGGCCGTCGCGCCGCGCCGATGCGCCTCGTCGCGGATGAGCTTCGGATAGTCCTCGTAGGGCTGGTGCGCCGACAGCATGTCGTTGTAGGCGGTCACGATGCCGAGGTGCGGTGCGCGTTCGGCCACGATGCGCAGCTTGTCGCTCGCGGGCAGCGCGGCGAACGCGTGCGCGACGTTGGAGCACCCGAGCGCATCGCTGCGACGCGGGCGCTCGATCAGGCGCTCGACGCGCTCGAGGTAGGCGCGCCGCGTCGACGCGCTGCGCGCGCGGATGCGGTCGGTGACGGCGAGGATGGCGGGTTTCATGTGGGGACTGCCGGCCGGGGACCGCAGGCCGCCGGCGATGTAACCAGGGCCTCGATTCTTGAGTAACCGGGTTACATCGTCAATTCATGCCCATGCGCCGGGGTGCGGCATCTTCTAGAGTGGCGGCATGTCCGACGACGAACGGGTCAGCGCCGGCGCCTTCGCGGCTCCCGAGGTCCTGCCACTGCGCGACCCGGCGCCGCTGCTCGAGCGCACGCGGGCGCAGTGGGGCGGCGAAGCGGACCTGTGGCTGTTCGGCTATGCCTCGCTCATCTGGCGGCCCGACTTTCACGCGGTCGAACGCCGCCTCGCCACCGTGCACGGCTACCACCGCGCGCTGCGCATGCGCTCGAGGGTCAACCGCGGCACGCCCGAGCGGCCGGGCCTGGTGTTCGCGCTCATGCGCGGCGGCAGCTGCCGGGGCGTGGTGTACCGCATCGCGAAGCACGAGGCGGCAGAGGTGCTCGAGCGCCTGTGGGCGCGCGAGATGCCCACCGGCGTGTACGACCCGCGCTGGCTGCCCTGCCGCACCGAGCACGGGCTCGTGCACGCGCTCGCGTTCACCTTGAGCCACCGCAGCCCCAACTACACCGGCCGCCTCGACGACGCGGAGCTGCTGGAGATCCTGCGCCACGCGCGCGGACGCTACGGCACCACGCTCGAGTACCTGATGTGCACGGCGCAGTGCCTGGCCGACCACGGCATCCGCGACCAGGAGATCGACCGGCTCGTGCGGCTCGCGCGACGTCACGCGCTGGCGCGCTGAGGCGGCGGACTCGCCGCCGCTATTTCGGGCTGCCCGCCGCGCCGAACGGCGTCGGCACCGCGCGCGATCCGCCCGTCACGCTGCGCAGGTCGTCCGGCGTGTCCACGTCGACCAGCACGCCGGGATCGTCGACCTCCACCGCGTGCGCCGGATAGCGCGCCACGAGCCGGCGCGCGCCTTCGTCGCCATCGAGCATCACGAGCTCGGTGAACAGCTCCGTGCCGAAGCCCACCGGGTGACCGCGCTGACCGCGGTACTGCGCGAACGCGAGCGGGTGATGCGCGAGCGCCGCGGCCACCTGCTGCAGCGTCTGCGGCTGCACCAGCGGCATGTCGCCCGGCAGCACCAGCCAGCCCCCGGCCTGCGCGCGCGCGGCCACGCCGGCGGCGATCGAGTGGCCCATGCCGGAAGGGGCCTGCGGATCGAGCACCACGAGATCACGTGCCGCCACGCTGCCGCGCGCCAGCGGCGCGAGCGGCTCGCTCGTCACCACGACCAGCGGCAGATGGCTCGCCCGCACGTGGCGCAGCGTGTGGCCGAGCACCGTGGTGCCGCCGAGCGGCTGCTCGAGCTTGTGCCGCCCCGCGCCGTAGCGCGAACTGCGGCCCGCTGCCAGCACCACCACCACCGGCCGCGACGACATCGGCCTGCTCCCTTGTTCGTGTGACCCCTGCACGGAGCATGGGCGCGCGCCACGACGCGAAACAGTGGGAGCTTCACCTAAGGCGTTCCACGTAAGCAGTACTGTGGAGCGCGTGGCACACCGCAGCCGCCGCGCCGCGCGACGAACGCGCAACGCCGAGGGTTTATCCTCGTTCCATGAACCATCGACTCGCCGATCTGCGCAAGAGCTACGAGCGCGCCGAGCTCGACGAAACCCACGCCGATGCCGACCCGCTGCGCCAGTTCGCGCGCTGGATGGACGAGGCGCTGAAGGCCGAACTGCCCGAACCCAACGCGATGACGGTGGCCACCGTCGGCGCCGACGCGAGGCCCTCCACGCGCGTGGTGCTCATCAAGGGCTTCGACGAGCGCGGCATCGTCTGGTACACGAACTACCACAGCCGCAAGGGACGCGAGCTGGCGACCCATCCGTTCGCCGCGCTGCAGTTCCACTGGGTCGAGCTCGAGCGCGTGGTGCGCATCGAGGGCCGCGTCGAGAAGACCAGCGACGCGGAGTCCGACGCCTACTTCGCGTCGCGACCGCTCGACTCGCGCATCGGCGCGTGGGCCTCGCCGCAAAGCGAGGTGATCGAGTCGCGCGCCGTGCTGGTGGCCCACGCGGCCAAGGCGAGCGCGCGGTTCCTGCTGAACCCGCCGCGGCCGCCGCACT